>DAIQNS010000071.1:1556-9868 GCA_036788315.1 Alteraurantiacibacter sp.
GACTGTGTCACCGGTGAAGCGTGGCCCGGAAGCGGACATATTCTCGTCTGTGCCCCAGAAAAAGCTGTTGTTCTCAACCAGCAGATTGTGCGCCGAGCGGGTCGAGAAGGCATCCGCCTCCCAGCCCGAGCGGCGCGGCATTCCATCGCTGCCGACGATGACGCGCAGATGCTGCAGGATCACGTCATTGGCTGTGACATCAATGCCGCCGCGCACGATGGTGATACCGGGCGAGGGTGCCGTTTGTCCGGCAATCGTGACATCGGGCTCGCTAATGGTGAGTACCGATTGCTCAAGATCGATCGCTCCGCCGACTTCGAAAACGATGATTCTGGGCCCGCTTTCGGCAAGCGCAGCAGCAAGGCTGCCGGGGCCATCTTTGGCGAGCGTGGTCACCCGGATGATTTGGCCGCCTTTACCGCCATCAGTAGGGTTGGGCGATTGGGCCGCCACCGGAGCAGTAAGCGCATAAGATGCAAGGAAAGCTAAACAAAACTGCAACACTTTCATGGATAATTTCTCTTTTCATGAAACTACCTTGACATCATTGTAGTCCCCGGGCAAGCCATTATGACACCGGTTACCAGTCCCAGGAATGCGTTTGGTTGCTGGTAAAAGTTGGTTGTATTGAGTCAAAAATAACGCCGGTTGCAAGTGCCGGGTTTGGGAATATGTGGGTATTTGAAAAGATGTGGCTAAGCATTTTAATGCGCCCTCCTCCTGATGATGCCCGTGCCTCGTGAGGAGAAATCGTATCATGGCATCCAAAGTTTCATCCCTGCGCTCGAAGGCGCTATTGCTCGCTGGCGGCGCATTGCTTTTGCCCTTTTCCGCAGCTGCTCAGGACGGCACAGAAGCGGCACCAGCGCAAGATACGATCATCGTGTCAGGCTTCCGCGCTTCGCTCAACGAAGCGGTGCGCACCAAGCGTGAAGCTACCGGTCAGGTCGATGTCATCGTTGCTGAAGATATCGCCAACTTCCCCGATACCAACCTTGCAGAATCGCTCCAGCGCATCCCCGGCGTGGCCATCGAGCGCGATGCCGGCGAAGGCCGTCAGATCACGGTTCGCGGTCTCGGCGGCCAGTTCACCCGCGTCCGCGTGAACGGCATGGAAACCATCGCGACCTCGGTCGACGGTGCCGCTTTCAATCGCGATCGCTCGTTCGATTTCAACGTGTTCGCTTCCGAGCTGTTCAACTCGATCGTCGTCAACAAGACCGCCTCGGCTTCGCTGACCGAAGGCTCGCTTGGAGCCGTGATAGATCTCAATACCGGCAGTCCGCTTTCTTTTGGCGCGGGCACGCGTCTCGTGGGTTCGGCACAGGCGCGCTACAACGATCTCAATGACGATGTTTCGCCACGTCTTGCGGGCCTCTTTGCTTGGAACAACATTGACGAAACCTTCGGCACCTCGCTCTCGGCTGCATGGTCGACCTACAAGACTGCCGAGCTTGGCAACAATTCGGTGCGCTGGGCCAACAATGCCACGTTCCGCTCGGTCGACGGCGTCAATTGCCCGGCCAACCCGACCGATGCCGGTTGCGCCGAAGTGCGCAGCGCGTTCCATCCGCGCATTCCGCGCTATGGCCTGGTCGATCATGATCGCGAACGCCTCGGCCTGACCGGCGCGGTCGAGTTCCAGCCCAACGAAAACACGCACATCCAGATCAGCGGCCTGTATTCCAACTTCTCTGCCGTCCGCGATGAATTCTGGGGCGAAGTGCTTCTGCGGTCCAACGAGGGCAGCATCGACCTTTCGAATTAAACGATCGATTCCAACAACAATGTGATCAGCGCCGATCTCGACAATGCATGGATCCGCAACGAGCGCTACCACCGCCAAAGCGAGACCGATTTCTACCAGCTCTCTGCCAGTGTCGAGCAACGCATGGGCGCGCTGACCGCTACCTTGTTTGGCGGGATTTCGGAAAGCGATGCGAGCATTCCTGTCGAAACCACCATCATTTTCGATGACCGCGATGGGGAGTACAACTACGACTACACACAGATGGCGACCCCGCTGCTCGTGTTCGAAACCGATGTCACCAATCCGGCGAATTTCCAGCTTGCAGAATTCCGTGACCGTCCAAGCAGCGTGCTGAACGATTTCAAAACGCTCACGCTCGACCTTGTCTGGGAAGCCACCGACAACATCCGCTTCTCTGGCGGGCCCTTCTATCGCGAGTTCGAGTTCTTCACCACTGGCGCGCGGCGCGACAGCACCTATTGTGCAGCGTTTACCTGCGCAGCGGGTCAGATTGGCGCACCTGTCACAGCCGATCTGGCGGAACTTTTCGAACTGGGAGATGCTGGCCAGCCTGCCGGCAACACCAACAGCTGGATCGTGCCCGATCTTGATGCCACCACCGACTTCCTTGATCTCTACAACCGCCCCGCCGTCGTCGCCCAAGGCGATGAGCGCGGCGTGACCGAGAAGGTTCTTGGCGCCTATGGCCAGGTCGATTTCGATTTCGATCCCGGCATGCGCGTTTCGGCAATCTGGGCATGCGTTATGCTGATACCGATCAGTCCTCGCAGGGTTTCGTCAGCGGGCAGTACGTGACGGTCGAGCGTAGTTATGATGATTGGTTGCCCTCGGCGAACGTCAATATCGAGCCGTTTACCGATTTCCTCGTTCGCGGCGCGGTCGCCAAGGTTATCACCCGTCCGTCGCTGGGAAATCTGACACCGGGCGGTGCGGTTGACCAGTTCAATTTCCGTATCACTTCGGGCAACCCGTTCATCACGCCCTTCCGCGCGTGGAATTACGATCTGTCGCTTGAATGGTATTTCGCGCCGGGTGCGATTTTCTCGGTGGCCGGATTCATCAAGGATGTCTCCAGCTTCCCCGTTGGCGACTCGCTGCAGACCACCTGGGCCCAGAGCGGGCTTCCCAATTCGCTCCTGACCCCGGGAACGCCTGCGCATACAGCTATCGTCGGCGGTGCGGACCCTGATCGCGAATTCGAGTTCCGCACCACCACCAACGGTGAAGGTGCTACGATCAAAGGCATTGAGATTGGGCTCAACCTTCCTTTCTCGGCATTTGCCGAAGGCGCGCTGGAAGATTTCGGCGTGCTCGGCAACATGACTTTCATCGACAGCAGTCAGGACGTTGAGTTCGGCGGGGATATTTTCGAGACAACTTTCCCGGGCGTTTCCGATTTCTCGGCCAACGGCACGGTCTATTATGACGATGGCCGTTTCTCGGTTCGTGTGTCGGGCGCTTATCGCAGCGATTACAACACCGGGAACAGCGGCAATGGAAACTTCCTCGAAGGCTTCAACTCGAGCTTCAATCTGGATGCGGCAATCCGCTACGGTCTGACCGACAATCTGGAATTGACACTCGATGCCAGCAATCTGACCGACGACTATCGTTACCGCTGGGCCGATAACGTTGCCCGCCGGAACTACGAGAACAACCATTTCGGCAGGACCATCATGATCGGCGCACGCGTCGAATTGTGATCTCAATGACTGGTTAGATGACTGCCTGACAGAGAAAGGCCCGCGGATGATAAGCGATCGCAGATCACTATTGGCCGCGGGCCTTCTCGCGTCCGGGTTGAGCGCCGTGCGCGTGACCGCTCCGCCGCACTCCGGGGGAGCTCTTCCCCCGGGCTTGCCGCAACCCACCCGCACTATCGACTTGTGGCCGCAGGGGGCACCCGGAATGCCCTCGCGGCCGCCTGTCGAAGTGACCAATGAACGTTCCGAAAATAGCCTTGTGTCAGACCGCGCAGTGCTGGGGATCACCGTGCCCCGGCTTGCTGTGTTCGCGCCGGAAAGGCCCAATGGCGCGGCAGTCCTGCTCAGCCCCGGCGGCGGCTACAACCATGTCGTGGTCGACAAGGAGGGCTACGAAATGGGCCGCTGGTTGAGCGCGCGCGGCTTTACCGCTTTCGTCCTGTTCTATCGCTTGCCCTACGATGGATGGGAAGCGGGCCCCGATGTCGCACTGCAGGATGCCCAACGCGCAATGCGGGTCATCCGCCACCGCTCGCGCGAATTTGCCATCGACCCCGAGCGGGTCGCCATGATGGGCTTTTCCGCTGGCGGCCATGTCTGCGCCGATCTCGCCACGCGCTTTGCCGCACAGACATACGCGCCGCAGGACGAGGCCGACCGCCTCTCGGCCAAGCCCTTTTGCGCCGCGCCGGTCTATCCGGTGATTTCCATGAGCCTGCCCGACGCGCACGCCGGATCGCGCGAGAAGCTTCTCGGCGCCAATCCTTCCGCGGCGCTCGAAGCCATGCATTCGCCGCACCGCAATGTGCCTGCAGATGCGCCGCCCTTCTTCCTGCTCCACGCCGAAGATGACGAAGTCGTACCGGTCGAGAACGCGCTGCTGCTGCGCGCTGGCCTGAAAGCTCGCGGGATCCCTGTTGAAACGCATCTCTTCCAGCATGGCGGCCATGGATTCGGGCTGCGCAAGGCTATCGGCAAACCGGTCGAAGCCTGGCCCGACTTCTGGCGCCAATGGACGCAAGCCTTGGGGTTTGCCTGAGAATCCCGGGGCTCCTTCGGGACGATTTCCGCTTTATCGCGCTGGTCTGAGCGCAAGCTCAGAGCGTCACGCCGCGCTTCCACAAGGCGATGACGCGCTGACCGCTGCGTTCGGCCGCGGTGCGCTCCCCGCTCGCGATGGCGATCATCCGGCGGGCAAAATCCTCCGACACCGCCCCGGTGCCTTCGCCCAGCACGCGTCCGGCATCAAAATCGATCCAGCCCGCCTTGGATTGCGCCAGTTGCGAGTTGGATGAGACTTTCACAGTCGGCACAGGAAAGCCCAGCGGCGTGCCGCGGCCGGTGGTGAACACAATCAGAGTAGCGCCCGCTGCTGCGAGCGCGGTCGAGGACACCGCATCATTGCCCGGAGCTTCGAGCAATGTAAGGCCCGGCACTTGCGCCGCCGCGCCATAATCGAGCACGTCGACAAGCGGTGCGTTGCCGCCCTTTTGCACTGCGCCAAGCGACTTTTCCTCAAGCGTGGTAATGCCGCCGGCAATATTTCCCGGCGAAGGATTTTCCGAGACCGGCTGCCCCTGTTCGAGGAAATAGCGCTTGAAGCGATTGAGCAGCGCACCCGCAGCCTCGAACACTTCGCGCGAAACCGCCCGCGAGAACAACGCTCTTTCCGCGCCGAATATCTCGGGAATTTCGGTCAGCACCGCCTTGCCGCCGCTGGCGACAAGCTGATCGGTGAAACGGCCCAGAAGCGGATTGGCAGTCAGCCCCGAAAGCGCATCCGACCCGCCGCACTTCAACCCGACAGTAAGCGCGGCTGCCGGAGCTTCCTCGCGCTCGAGCGGGGCAAGTTCTTCGACAAGTTGCGCAATCAGCTCAAGTGCGCGTTCGTGTTCGTCTCCGGGCTCCTGCGCGCGCATCATCCGGATCTTGGCGCGCGAACCCTCAGGGACCAGCGCCACAAGATCGTCAAGCTGGTTGGATTCGCAGCCAAGCCCGATCAACAATACTCCCCCGGCATTGGGATTGTCGCACAAGCCCGCCAACGCAGCGCGGGTGCCCGCCAGATCATCGCCCAGCTGCGAACAGCCGTGCGGGTGGCCAAAGCCGACGATACCATCAAGCTTGCCCGCATGGAGCGCATTGGCCTCACGCGCGATGTCCTCGACCAGCGGCGCAACGCAGCCCACCGTCGGCAAAAGCCAGATTTCGTTGCGCGTTGCCCAGCGGCCATCGGCCCGGCGATAGCCACGCCATGCGGGAAGTGAGCGAGCAGTGGACGCGGCATGCGCTGCATCCCCTGTGTCTCTCGCATAGGCAACTTCGCCAATAAGCGCTGTTGCAAGATTGTGCGAATGGACAAGCGCGCCGCGCTGTGCGGGCTCGCTCATGATGCCGATATCCGCGCCATAGCGCCGGACAGCTTCGCCGCGCTCCAGATGGCGCAAGGCGAACTTGTGCCCTGCGGGAATATCCTCGCGAAGGACAGTAGGCACACCCTCGATATCGGCGATTTCTCCGGCCGTGAGATCGCGCAAGGCCGCCGCCACATCGTCGCTTACATGCGCACGCATTGCGGCAGGAGTGAAGCTTGCTTCCATCTTGCCCACACTACGCGCGCACGGCATGGTCGGCAAGGCGAACAATTTTCAAGGAACCGCGCGAAAGCGCCAATGATACCGGTTACCTCCCTATGGCCCTTGCTTGTAGCGAAGCCTGGGTCACAGCTTGTAGCCTCTCGCATAGCGATGCGGACTTGATCGCCGGACGGGTAGCAAGCAATAGGGTTCTGCTGCCGGTTTCATCAAGCCCCCGCGCTTCGTTACACTGCCATGGCGGAACCATTCCATGCCTGTAATAGTAGTGCGTTCAACAGGGAGCTCTTCAGGGGCAGGACGAATGCAGGATCGCGGCGCACAAGCCCGGAATACCGAATTGCCACTTTCACCTGGCGGCCAAGCTCGACAAGTGATCAAATCCGTCGATTGGTCAAAGACGCCGATTGGTCCGCTCGAGGATTGGCCCATATCGCTGCGCTCGGTCGTGCGCCTGATGCTCAATTCCAAATTTCCCATGTTCCTCGCATGGGGGGAAGAGTTGTCCTTCGTTTACAACGATGCCTACGCGCCGATCCTGGGGACCAAGCATCCCCAAGCGATGGGGCAGCCTTTCGCAAAGATCTGGAGCGAAATATGGGACGAAATTCGTCCCCTTGTCGATCACGCGCTTGCCGGAGAGGCGACGTGGCTTGAAGACTTGCCGCTTACCATGAACCGCCATGGCTATGACGAGGAGACCTATTTCACTTTTTCCTATTCGCCGCTGCATGACGATGACCGCAAGGTAACAGGAATGTTCTGTACCTGCACCGAAACGACCAAGAAGGTGGTGGCTGAGAAGGAAATTGCAGCGCAGCGCAACAGCCTGATGCGAATGTTCGAACAGGCGCCGAGTTTCATCGCCATGCTGCGCGGGCCCAACCATGTGTTCGAGCTCGCCAATGCCGCATACATCGATCTTGTCGCGCGCGGGGACTTCCTAGGGAAATCCGTGCGAGAAGTTCTGCCCGAAGTCGAAGATCAGGGCCTGTTCGACACGCTCGACGAGGTTTACCGCACCGGCCGCCCGTTCAATGCCCGTGGCATGCCGATTATGTTGCGTCGCGGATCGGACGGGCAACCGGATGAACGGTTTCTGGATTTTGTCTACCAGCCTGTTTCCGATGCAAAAGGCGAAGTCACCGGCATCTTCGTGGAAGGCTACGATGTCACCGACCGCAAGCAGGCCGAAGACCATCAGCTCCTCCTGATCGATGAGCTCAATCACCGCGTTAAGAACATGCTGGCGATTGTGCAGGGTATCGCCATGCAGACGCTCAAGGGCGACGCGGCAACGCCAGAAGCCCGCTCGGCTCTGGAGCAACGGTTCAGCGCACTGGCAGCGACGCACAAGCTTCTGACCCGCAAGAGCTGGGCCGATGTCTTCATCGGCGATGTCGTATCCGAAGCGCTTGAGCCTTTCCAGGATGGCGACAACGGGATTTCATTCACAGGGCCTGCTTTCAAGGTTGCCCCGAAAACCGCGATAACGCTTGCTCTTGCCTTGCATGAACTGGCGACCAATGCCGCCAAATACGGCGCTTTGTCGAATTCCGGGGGAACCATCGCCATCCGCTGGGAAGTGATCGGCGCGCAGGATGAGGAGCCACAATTCGCGTTCACCTGGACCGAAAGTGGCGGTCCACCGGTCGAGCAACCTCAACGGCGAGGATTTGGCACACGCATGATTGAACGAGGGTTGACCGCAGAGCTGGGCGGTGAAGTGGCCATTGCCTTTAACCGGGAGGGTATCGTTTGCACGGTGCTCGCGCCGCTAAGCAGTATTCAGGTATGATGGATTTGCAAGGTAAGCGCGTGCTTGTGGTCGAAGACGAGCCTCTGGTCGCGATGGCAGTCGAGGATTTGCTGGTCGAGCTTGGCTGCACCGTTATCGGACCAGCGTACTCGCTCGCGCATGCCCTCAGCCTTATCGGCAGCAATGTCTTCGACGCTGCTTTGGTGGACATCAATCTGAACGGCGAGCGAAGCTACCCGGCAGCATCGGCGCTTGCCGCGCGCGGCATCCCCTTCGCCTTTGCCACCGGCTACGCTTCGGACCGTGTGGCCCCCGAACTGGCAAACGCACCAGTCATCGAGAAGCCCTATACCGCTACCCAGATTGAAACCGTCCTGCGCCAAATGCTTTGAAAAGGCGACTGGCCCATGGCCAGGCGCATGGCGCGCGGGCAAATGCGCAAATGGCGAAGAAAACGTGGCGCACCCGACAGGATTCGAACCTGT
>DAIQNS010000072.1:0-9804 GCA_036788315.1 Alteraurantiacibacter sp.
CGCAAGGGGGTCTGTGTCACGGCGGCGGCAAGCTGGCCCTCGGCCTCGGGCCGGGCGCGGGCAGCGGGTTCATCGGACAAAAGCCGCGGATCCATCTCCTCGCCGGTCAGCGGAGAAACAAGCTTGGGAAACGCGGGCAATTCCTCGTCCCCGCTCAGCCCTGCCAGCATGATCGGCGCAGGCGCATCCACCGCGCGCGGCATGCCGAAGCTGGCCAGTTGCCGCTCATTGTCGATGAACTGTGCCGCGGTTGGCGCAACGAAACCGAAATCGACCCGGTTCCACCGCGCCAGCTGCACCTGGCTCGAACGGGTCAGAAAATCGGTTTCGAGCAGCAGGTTCACTTCCTCGAGCACCATGAGCTCGCGTTCCGCGCTCACCACCTCGCTTTGCACTGCCGTCACCTTGAGATGCAGCAGCGCGTACAAGGTAACGCAAACGACGAGGACAGCGAGCCAGCCCATGCGGCGAAAGCGGGTCTGCGGGGTCATGCGGCCTCCATGGCTGGTATGCGCGGCGGGGCGGAAGTGCGCGTGGCGGCGCGCAAGGTCGCCGAGCGGGCGCGCGGATTGCGGTCGAGTTCGTGCGCGCCGGGGCGGATTGCCTTCGAGACATTGCCAAAGCGCGGGGAGCTTTTGTCATCTGCGACAATGGGCAGATGACGCGAGGCGCGCGGCGTTTCGTTCGCGGCTTCGCGCAGGAATTGCTTCACGATCCGGTCTTCGAGGCTGTGAAAGCTGACCACCGCCAGCCGTCCGCCTGCGCCGAGCAAGGTCTCGGCTCCCGCAAGCCCTGCGCGCAATTCGTCGAGTTCGCCGTTCACATGAATGCGGATCGCCTGAAAGCTGCGCGTGGCAGGATCTTTGGGCGCGGGCCCCTTGTTCGAGTGCGGGCGATAATTGAGCGCCTTGCGCACCACTTGCGCGAGCGCGCCGGTAGTTGTCAGCGGGCGCGCGGCCACAATCGCGCGGGCAACACGGCGCGACTGGCGTTCCTCGCCGTATTGATAGAGCACATCGGCAATCTCGCCTTCACCCGCCTCGTTAAGAAAGTCTGCGGCATTGGGGCGGGTCTGCTCCATCGTCATGTCGAGCGGGCCATCGGCGGAGAAGGCAAAGCCGCGTTCTGCCTGATCGAGCTGCATCGAGGAGACGCCGATATCCATCACCACGCCGTCGACCCTGGCAATGCCCGCATCCGCCATGCTCGCAACCATTTCGGAGAAGCGGCGCGGATGCAGTACAAGGCGCGGATTTTCGCCAGCGGTTTCGGGCCATTCGCGGCCTGCGGCAATCGCATGCGGATCACGGTCGAAAGCATGCACACTTGCGCCTGCATCGAGAATGGCGCGGGTATAACCGCCCGCACCGAAAGTCGCATCGATGATGACATCGCCGGGTTTTGGCCAAAGCGCCTCGAGCACTTCGTCAAGCAAGACCGGGATATGGCGCGCAGCTTGCGTCATTTGCGGCTCGCCTTGGTGCGCGCCTCGTCCTGCATTGCGCGGCAGGCCGCCTGCGCGCCCTCGAAGCCCGCGCCCATGGCGTAGAGACTGTCGGGATTCCACAGGAAAATGAACTGGCCGCCGCCCTGAAAATAGATCTCGTCGCTCAGTCCGCCGAGGGTGGCGACATGATCGCGCAGGGTAAAGCGGCCCGACTGGTCGAAGGAAATCTCGTCAAAGCCCCACAATTGCATCGAGCGCAAATGCCGGTCGAAATCGAGATTGCGGCGCACCGCGTTCTCTTCTTCCTTGTCGAGCAGATCCTCGAAGTC
The DNA here is from genome assembly GCA_036788315.1 of Alteraurantiacibacter sp. Classification (GTDB taxonomy): domain Bacteria; phylum Pseudomonadota; class Alphaproteobacteria; order Sphingomonadales; family Sphingomonadaceae; genus Alteraurantiacibacter. The sequence goes on from DAIQNS010000072.1 coordinate 1,777, forward strand.
CTCGGTGCGCGACAGGCCAAAGCCTCGCAGGCATGGGAAGCTTTCATGTTTGGCAAGACACAGCGTCTTGTCATCGCCCAGATCAGCAAAGACCTTGCGGAACGCGGGAGGCAGCACGAAGCGATCCTTTTCGCCGCGAAGCGAAAAGCCCTGCCCCCTGTATCCTGCTGGCCGCTGTGCCACGCATGCATCCCCAATTGCTCGAGCCGGTCCTCACCAGACAAGCCTCTCTCGCCGCGAACAGCGCATATGCGCGGGCCGCTCGCCCCGACGGAATCGGGACGCGAAACAGACAACTCTGCCGATGGACCTGTTCTCTAGCGCGAGCAGGCACGGGTGAAAAGGGGAAAGTGTGGGTTAAACGGGGGAAAATCCCCCATTTCATGGGTCAGATGCGTTTTTCGGTGGGTCGGTGTGCTTGTGCAGCTCGTCGGGCTCTGTGACAATTTCCTCATTATAATCATGGATTTGCGACGGATTTTGAGGCTCGGAAGCGCGCAGGGGATGGGCTGCAAATTCTTCGCCGAAGGCCAGCTTGGCCAGCAGCGCCAGCGCGTTTGCGGCGCCCGGCCACGGCCCGTCATGATCGAGCATGGCAGCATCAGCAAGGATCGCCGCCTGCCCTGAACCGATCGCGCAAAAGGCAAGGATTTCCGCGGCATGCAGCGTACATTGCGTATCCGACTCGCCTTGTGCAAATTGGCCCGCGAGCATCACCGGTATTTGCGCCGATCCGCCCTCGCCCGCAAATTCCCGCAAAACGGGCTCGTGCGGCTGATCGGCATCGTAGAGCAATTCAAGTCCCCAATGCACGAGAATCGGCGAAAGCAGCGCTGTATCTTGCGGGCGGCGCCGATCCCCCAGCGGATAATGCGAATGCCCGGTCATCGCCGGATCGGCAAACAGCAGCAGGCGTCCCCCGGCGCGCACCCACTCATCGAGCGCGACATTCTCTTCCGGCGTCAATCCGCGCGGCTGCGCCATCATCAGGAACCGGAAAGGGGCAAGCGCTTCTGCGGTGAGATAATCAAGCGGGCGCAGTTCGAAATGCTGTTCAAGCTGTGCACGCGCCCAATGGGCATGGATGTCGCCGTTGATCAGCGCGGCAAAACCGCCCTCCACCTCGCCCCAATAGATCGGGATCGTGCCCATGAGAGCCAGCCGCACGGTTGCGCGCGATACATTGCCGGGCGGTACGCTCGGCGGCTCGTTGGATGGCGCAACTCTTGCCACAGGATCATGCGCGGCGGCGGGATACGTGCCAGGACACAGCGCCGCCGCTGCAAGAAACGCTGCGCTAATTCTGCGGGATCGGGGCCGGAACATCGCCTCTCACATCCTGCCGGGGCGCATCGGCTTGATTGGTTTCGGGCTCAGCGGGCAATTCGGGCACGACGCCCGCATCAGCGAGCGGATCGCGCGGCGCGGGAACATCGCTTGGCGGCGTGGTCGGCGCAGCTTCAGGAACCGCATTGGCCTGCGTCTCCTGCGCCCGCGTTATGACAACATCGGCAAGTCCTACAAGCAGCACCATCGCCACAAGGCCGAACAGACCCACTTGCACGCGCTGAATGCGCTCGGCCCGCGTGCCATCCAATGGCGCGGCGCGGCGCTCTTCCATCGCTGCGGCAGCGCGGGCACCAGGTAACAATCTGCGCGGATCGAGAGCCATAAGCCCTATCCTAGTCCCAAGAAGCTGAACCTAGCCAGTCAAAAACGGGCAATTCCTTTTCACGCAGCCAATCGGCATTGTAGAGCGTGGAGAGGTAGCGAAAGCCAGTATCGCACAGGATCGTCGCGACGCGCGGGCTCTCACGCCCCTCGGCAACAAGCTGCCGCCCCAGCGCCACAGCGCCCGCGACATTGATGCCCGAGGACAGCCCGAGGCACAGCCCCTCCTCGCGCAAGAGGCGCGCGACCCATTCCAGCCCTTCAGCATCCGAAATGCGGAATTGCGTGTCGATCGGCGCGCCTTCGAGATTGGCGGTGATGCGGCCTTGCCCGATCCCCTCTGCAACCGAGGAGCCATCGGCCTTCAACTCGCCATGCGCGAAATAATTGTACAAGGCCGCGCCATGCGGATCGGTAAGCGCGATGCAGATGTTCTCGTCCATTGCCTTCAGGCCCATGCCCACCCCGGCAATCGTCCCGCCCGTTCCCGCAGCGCAGGTGAAACCGTCGATCCGCCCTTCAAGCTGCGCCCACAATTCGGGCGCGGTCCCGTCGATATGCGCGCGGCGATTGGCGACATTGTCGAACTGGTTGGCCCACACCGCATTTTCGGTCTCTTCGGCAATGCGGCGCGAAGTGTGCACGAAATGGCCCGGATTGGCGAATTTGGTCGGCGGCACGAGCACCAGCTTTGCGCCAAGCGCGCGCAGCGTGTCCATCTTCTCGCGCGACTGATTGTCGGGCATGACGATGACCGTCGCATAGCCCAGCGCATTGGCGACCAGCGCAATGCCGATGCCGGTGTTGCCTGCCGTCCCTTCGACCACGGTGCCACCGGGCTTGAGCTCGCCGCGCGCCTCGGCATCGCGAATGATCCACAAGGCGGCGCGGTCTTTCACGCTCGCCCCGGGATTGGCAAATTCGCATTTGCCGTAGATTTCGCAGCCTGCAGCCTCGCTCGGACCGGCGAGCAGGACAAGCGGCGTATTGCCGATCAGCTCGAGCGCGTTGGCGTGAATGGCGGCGGGTTTTGTCAACGTCATGGCCGCGAAGTTAGGGCGCACTGCGCCGCTGCGCAATGCAGATCGCGTTGCCAGGGCAGAACCTAGTCTTCCTCGGCAATTGTGACCTTCAGACCGTCGAGCGCGTCGGTGAAGGGTATCTGACAGGCCAGCCGCGAGTTCTCATCGCGAAAGGCCGAGCTGTCGAGCAGATCGTCCTCGTCCTCGCTCATCGCGGGCAGCAGCGCCGTGAATGCGGCGTCGACATGCACATGGCACGTCGCGCACGAACAACATCCGCCGCACAGCGCGAGTAGCTCGTCAAAGCCATTGTCGCGGATCGCTTCCATCACGGTCAGCCCGCTGGCGACATCGACGGTCTTTTGCTGGCCCGAACGGTCGGTGACATGAAGCTGGGGCATGGGCGATGATTTCCTCTAACAAACGACCTCGCGGCTGCTAGGCAATCGTGCCCAGATTGGCAAGAGAGCGAGAACGATGGGACTGAGCGCAGAGCAAATCAAGCGCGGGCTTGACCACGTGGCGGAGAGAGAGCCCGCCATTGCGCGCGAAATAGCGCGCCACGGCCTGCCCGAACCGCGCATCCGCCCGCGCGGCTATTCCACCTTGCTGCGCACGATCGTGGGCCAGCAGGTTTCGGTTGCTGCGGCCAACAGCATGTGGCGCAAGCTCGAGGCGGAACTGGGCGCGGATTGCCCGCCAGCGGTACTGCTCGGGCGTGATTTCGATACCCTGCGCGCCTGCGGCCTCTCGCGCCAGAAGCAGAGCTATGCCCGCTCGCTTGCCGAACTGGTGACAGGCGGCGCGCTCGATTTGCACGATCTGCCCGCGGACGATGAAGAAGCGATTGCGCAGCTGACCATGATCAAGGGCATCGGGCGCTGGTCCGCCGAAATATACTTGCTGTTTGCCGAGGGGCGCCCCGATATCTGGCCCGCTGGCGACCTTGCGATCATGGCCAGCATGGGCGCGATCCTGGGCCTTCCCGCGCGGCCCGACGAGAAGCAGACAAGGGCGCTGGCGGAAAGCTGGCGGCCGCATCGCGGCGCGGTCGCGGTGTTCGCCTGGCATATCTACAATAAGGCAGCAATGTGACGAGCTGCGCCTTGCACGAAAAACGGTTCGTCGCACAAGCGGCCCGTGTTGCCCCCGCTCTTGAACATGCTGCACAAAACGTTCACGCAGCAGACAGGTCAATCTGAACAGCGAAGGTTCATGGCTCATTCGCAGCAGGCCACACAGGCGCGTCAAGGCGCGGTTTTGCTGCCGTAAATCGAAGGACAAATACAATGCGTACCACTCTTGGAAAATCAACCGCGTTCGCGCTCGTCGCCATGCTGGCACTGCCCATGAGCGGCGGCCTGCATGCCCAGGATCTGCAGCCCACTTCGCCCGGCACGCAGATCGATGTCTATGGCACGGTTCCCTCCGATCTTTCCGGCATGGTCGATGGCCCCGAAGTCGAAGGCATCATTACCGGGCGGCGCGGCAACATGCTCCAGATCACACAGGAAGACGGCACCAACACCGTGGTCAACATCAGTTCTGCCACCGACATCAAGGAGCGCGGCGGTTTCCTTGGCCTCGGGCGCGCGGCGATGACCGCACAGGATTTGATGAATGGCCTGCCGGTCCGCGCCAAGACGGTGCAATGGGCCGAAGGACTGATTGCCAGCGAAGTGCGCTTCAGCAACAAGGATTTCGCCACCGCCAACATGATCCGCGGCGGCACCGCGCAGCGCTTTGCCGAACAGGGTGCGGCGATCGAGGAAAACGCCGCTGCCACCGAGGCTCTGCGCGGGCGCGTCGCCAATATCGACCAGTATAACGTCAAAGGCGTCACCAATGTCTATTTCGACACCGGCAAATGGAACCTGACCCCGGCGGCCGAACGCGAATTGTGCAGCGCCGCCGCGCAAGCTGATGCGATGGACAATGCGCTTCTGCTGGTCGTCGGCTACACCGATTCCACCGGCAGTCAGGATTTCAACCAGACGCTCAGCGAAAAGCGCGCTGGCCGGGTGGTGAATTACCTGCAGCAGCAGTGCGGCTGGCAGCCCTACCGGATGCTGACCCCGACCGGCATGGCCGAAGCCGATCCGGCAGCGGACAATACCACGGCAGCAGGCAAGGCGCAGAACCGCCGCGTCTCGGTCAATGTCCTCGTCAGCAAGGCGGTCGATACGAACGAAACGAATATGTGACAAGCTTGCGGCGCGCGCTTCACCAATCCAGTGGAGCGCGCGCCAGCTTTTCCTCGTAGGCCTGAAGTTCGGCTTCCTTGCGCAGCCGCCGCGCGCGCAGAAGCGCCCCTGCACCCAGCGCGAGCGAGCCGATCACACTGCCCAGCACGAACAGCGCCACCACGGTGGCAGAAGAAATATCCTCCTCGCCCGGCGCGATAAGCAGCGCAAAAGCGGAAATGACGGCAAAAATGCACATCGCAAAGCAGATGCGCTCAGCCGTGCGCGAGGGGACTAGGGGGCGGTTGATGGCCATGGTGCGCAAGTAAAGCGGCACGCGCTGCACTTCAAGCGCCCTTCCCTTTCGCGCTTCCCATCCCTAGCTCTCCTGTCAAACCACATCCGGGAGAACTCATGCCTACCACCGCATCCGCCGCCGACCGCATTGCCGCAACCCCGCTCATTCCGCGCGATCACATCTTCGGCAATCCCACGCGCTCGGGCGGGCAGATCAGCCCGGATGGCCGATGGGTAAGCTGGATGGCGCCATGGGACGGGGTGATGAATGTGTTCATGGCGCCCGCCAGCGACGAAACCGATGTGCGCCGGATGACGAGCGCAAAGGATCGCCCGATCCCGACTTATTTCTGGGCGCCCGATGCGAAGAGCATCCTCTATATCCGCGACAAGGAAGGCGACGAGAATTACCTGCTCTATCAGGTGGCTCTCGATGGCGGCGAGGAGAAATGCCTCACGCCCTTCGAGGAAACGCGCGTGCAGATCATCGCCGGATCGGAAACGATCAAGGACAAGTTGCTGCTTGGCCTCAACAACCGCGATGCGCGCTTTCACGATGTCTATCGGCTCGACCTTGGCACAGGCGCGCTCGAACTGGTTTACGAAAACAATGCCTATGCAGGCTTCGAGGCCGATGACAGCCTGACCCTGCGCTGGGCCGAGCAGCAGAACGCTCAAGGCGGCACGGATCTGTTCGAGATAAATGGCGGCGTGGTCGCCGAAAGCCCCCGCGAAACGATCGGCATGGACGATGCGCTGTCGACCGGCATGGCGGGCTATACCACCGATGGCAGCGTTCTCTACTGGCTCGACAGCCGCGGGCGCGATACCGCCGCGCTGTTTGCCGAGGACACCGCCACCGGCAAGCGCACGCTGATCGCAGAGCACGACAAAGCCGATATCGGCGGCACCATGCGCGATACCAAAACAGGCGTGGTGCAGGCGTGGTCTGCGCCTTATCTGCGCACCGAGCATCACCCGATCGATCCCGATATCGGCGCGGCGCTCGCTTGGCTGCGCGAGCGGCTGCAAGGCGATTTCGGCGTGCAATCGCGCACCGATGATGATCGCCGCTGGCTTGTCTGGAACGATCCGCTGACCGGCCCCACGGCAAGCTATCTGTTCGACCGCGAAGCGATGAGCCTGCGCGAGTTTTACACCACGCGCCCCGAACTGTCAGGCGCGCCGCTCCAGCCGATGCACGCGCGCGAAATCACCGCGCGCGATGGTTTGACGCTGCCCAGCTATCTCACCTTGCCAGCCGGCTGCGATGAGGATGGCGACGGCGTGCCCGATGCGCCCGTGCCGCTGGTGCTCGTGGTGCATGGCGGGCCGTGGGCGCGCGATGGCTACGGCTTCAACGGCAAGCACCAATGGCTCGCCAATCGCGGCTACGGCGTGCTCTCGGTCAATTTCCGCGGCTCGACCGGCTTTGGCAAGGCCTTCCTCAATGCCGGCAATTACGAATGGTCGCGCAAGATGCACGATGATCTGCTCGACGCGGTCGAATGGGCCGTGGATGCCGGGATTGCCAGCCGAGACAAGATTGCCATCATGGGCGGCTCATATGGCGGCTACGCCACGCTGGTCGGTCTTGCCTATACGCCCGAGGTTTTTGCCTGCGGCGTCGATATTGTCGGCCCGTCCAATCTGGAAACACTGCTTGAGACGATCCCGCCCTATTGGGAACCGGTCATCAAGCAGTTCCACACGCGCATGGGCGACCCCTCGACGCCCGAGGGCCTGCAATTCCTCAAGGACTGCAGCCCGCTCCACCGCGCGAGCGCCATCACCAGGCCGCTCCTGATCGGCCAAGGCGCGAACGATCCGCGCGTCAAGCAATCCGAAAGCGACCAGATCGTCGGCGCGATGGAGGATGCAGGCATTCCGGTGACCTATGTCCTGTTCCCCGATGAAGGCCATGGTTTCCACCGGCCCGAAAACAACATCGCCTTCAACGCCATCACCGAGAATTTCCTCGCCGAAAACCTTGGCGGACGGGCCGAGCCGCTGGGCGAAGTGCTCGAAGGATCGACGGCGGAAATCCGTGTGGGGGCCGAGCATGTGGGATTGGCCAAACAGGTCTAGCAAGCCCTGTTGCAAGGGCCAGACGGGAGAGAACGCATGAGCGCGCAAAAGGCCATTTTCATCACCGGCGGGGGTTCGGGCATTGGCCGCGCCATCGCGCTGCGTTTTGCTGCCGAGGGCTGGTTCATCGGGCTGGGCGATATTGACGAGGCGGGCATGTCGCAGACCGCCGACGCCTTGCCCGAGGGAGCGTACTCGGCCCACCTCCTCGACGTGCGCGATCGCGCTGCATGGGACGAAGCGCTGGCGGCCTTTGTCGCGCGGGCCGGCCGTATTGACGTGCTTGCCAACAATGCCGGAGTGCCGCTTGGCGGAACGCTGGAAAGCAACAGCGAGGCCGAGATCACGCGCTGCCTCGATATCAATCTCAAAGGCGTGATATTCGGCGCGCAGGCCGCCTATCCCTATCTCAAGAAGACCGCGCCCGGCGCGTGCCTTCTCAACACCGCGAGCGCGGCAGGCATTTACGGCACGCCCGGCACCAGCACCTATGCCGCCAGCAAGGCAGGCGTGCGCAGCCTCACCGAAACGCTTGACGGGGAATGGGCGGGCGACGGGATTGCGGTGCGCTCGCTGTGTCCCGGCTTCATCGACACGCCGCTGCTCGACCATAATCCGCACGCGGGATCGAACGAGATGATCCGCCAGCGCGTGACGCGCGCCGGGCTGGAGATCTCGCCGGTAGCGGATGTGGCCGAGGCCGCATGGCGCGCGGTGCACGGTGACAAGGTGCACACGCTGATCGGCAAGACCGCCATGCGCCTTGC
>DAIQNS010000073.1:0-2502 GCA_036788315.1 Alteraurantiacibacter sp.
CACGCCCTTGCGCGCATCGATCAGAATGATGGCAAGGTCCGCGGTCGAGGCGCCGGTGACCATGTTGCGCGTGTATTGCTCGTGCCCCGGGCAATCCGCGACGATGAATTTGCGCTTCTCGGTGGCGAAGAAGCGGTAGGCGACGTCGATCGTGATGCCCTGTTCGCGCTCGGCGGCAAGTCCATCGACGAGCAGCGCAAAATCAATCTCCTCGCCTTGCGTGCCGACCTTCTTGCTGTCGCTTTCGAGCGCAGTCAGCTGATCTTCGAAGATCATCTTGGAATCGTAAAGCAAGCGCCCGATCAAGGTCGATTTGCCGTCGTCCACGCTGCCGCAGGTGATGAAGCGCAGCATCGTCTTGTTCTGATGCTGCTCGAGATAGGCCTCGATATCTGCGGCAATCAAGTCATCGGTCTTGAAGCTGGTTTCGGGTGGGGTGGCGATATCGGCCATCAGAAATAGCCCTCCTGCTTCTTGTCTTCCATCGAGGCGGATTCGCCCTTGTCGATGGCGCGGCCCTGCCGCTCCGATCCGGTCGCAAGCAGCATTTCCTGGATGATCTTTGCCATGTCGGTCGCCTCGCTTTCGACAGCGCCGGTAAGCGGATAGCAGCCCAATGTGCGGAACCGCACCGAACGCTCGATCACTTCCTCGCCCGCTTCAAAGCGGAAACGGTCATCGTCGATCACCAGCAATTGCCCATCGCGCACGACTGTGGGCCGCGGCGAAGAGAAATAGAGCGGCACGATGCTGATGTTCTCGAGCATGATATATTGCCAGATATCCAGCTCCGTCCAGTTCGAGATCGGGAAGACGCGGATGCTCTCGCCCTTGGCCTTCTTGGCATTGTAGATGTTCCACAGCTCGGGCCGCTGGTTCTTGGGATCCCAGCGGTGGGCGGAGTTGCGGAAGCTGAAAATGCGCTCCTTGGCGCGGGCCTTTTCCTCGTCGCGGCGGCCGCCGCCAAAGGCAGCATCAAAGCCTTGGCTGGTCAGCGCAGCCTTGAGCGGATCGGTCAGCAATGTCTGCGAATAGAGCGCCGAGCCGGTGTCGAACGGATTGATCCCGCGCTTGTCCGCCTCTTGCGCCTGCGCGACGATCAGTTCCAGATTGTATTCCTTGACCGTCCAGTCCCGGTGATCGAGCAGGGCCTGGAAATCCCAGCCGCTCGCCACATGCAGCATCGGAAACGGCGGCGGCGAGGGATAGAATGCCTTGCGTGCCAGATGCAGCATCACCGAGCTGTCCTTGCCAACTGAATACAACATCACCGGATTGGTCGCCTCGGCCACGACTTCACGCATGATGTGGATGCTCTCGGCCTCAAGCCGTTCGAGATGGGTCATCGTCTTCATACGCCTCGCCCTAAATGTTGCACCGCACAATAACAAGGTCGATTGTTGCCCTGAAGCGCCATTGCCGCGATGTCTTTTTTTGAGGCAGGGATACTTCGTCTATCCGCCGCAATGCTGCAACCGGCGGCATACTGGCAAGTGTGCGCCGCTGCCACTATGTTTGGCCTGTCCGCTGCAAACCAAGGAGCCGCCCCATGCTGATGCAAACCCATGAAAGCCGCCTAAGGGCGCTGCGCGAGGAAATGGCGCGGCGCGGGCTCGATGGTTTCGTGGTCCCGATCAGCGATGAGCATCTGTCCGAATATGTCGGCGCCTATGCGCAGCGGCTCGCCTGGCTGACGGGCTTTGGCGGCTCTGCGGGAAGTGTCGCGGTGATGCAGGATCACGCGGCGATCTTCGTTGACGGCCGCTACACCTTGCAGGTGCGCGATCAGGTCGACGGGCGGCTGTACGACTACCGATCGGTGCCCGAGGATTCGATGGCCGACTGGTTTGCCGGGCATGCGCGCGAGGGGATGCAGATCGGCTACGATGCCTGGCTGCACACGCGCGGCTGGGCCGATGCGATGCGCGCCAAACTCGAGGCCAAAGGCGCGCAGCTTGTCGCGGTGGAAGGCAATCCGGTCGATGCCGTATGGCAGGACCGGCCCCAACCCTCCGCCGCCAAGGTGTTCGCGCAGGACGATGCGCTCGCGGGGCGCAGCAGCGCGGACAAGCGCAGCGACATCGCACAATGGCTCGGCGAAGAAAAGCTCGATGCGGTGGTGATCAGCGCGCTCGATTCGGTTGCCTGGACGCTCAATATCCGGGGCAGCGATGTCGAGCGCACGCCGGTCGCGCTGTCCTATCTGATCGTGCACAGCGATGGCACCGCGGACTGGTTTATTGCATCCGGCAAAGTGCCCGCCGAAGTCAGCGCGGGGCTCGGCAATGCCGTGCGCATTTGCGACCGGGCGGAGTTCGCCCCGGCTTTCGCCCAGCTCGCGGGCAAGCGGATCGGCGTTGACCCTGCGCGCACCGTTGCCGCCGTGTTCGAGCGGCTCACCACGCTCGACCCCGCCTTCTTCGACGCGAGCCGCACGGGGGAACTCGTCTCGCGGCTCACCGCCGACACCACGCAGGTGAAGGCCGCCTTCGGCGCGTCGAT
>DAIQNS010000073.1:2512-3828 GCA_036788315.1 Alteraurantiacibacter sp.
TGCCGCCGTGTTCGAGCGGCACGAGGAAGTCGGCGCCGAGGCGGTCAGCAAGACCGATCCTGTCGTCCTGCCCAAAGCGGTCAAGACCCCCGCCGAGCTTGCCGGACACCGCGCAGCGCAGGCGCGCGACGGCGCGGCAGTGGCGCGCTTCCTTCACTGGCTGAGCGTCGAAGCACCCAAGGGCAGCGTCGATGAACTGGGCGCGCAGGCGCGGCTCGAAGCTTTCCGCAAGGACACCGGGCATTTGCGCGATCTTTCTTTCGACACGATCAGTGGCGCGGGCCCCAATGGCGCAATCGTGCACTACCGGGTGAACGAGGAAACCAATCGCGTGCTCGAACCCGGCAGCGTCTATCTGGTCGACAGCGGCGGGCAATATGCCGACGGCACCACCGACATCACCCGCACCGTGTGGATCGGCGGCGCGCACGTTCCGCCCGATGAGGTCAAGGACCGCTTCACCCGCGTCCTCAGGGGGCATATCCGCCTCGCCCTGCAAAGCTTTCCCAAAGGCACGCTGGGTTCGCAGCTCGACACGCTGGCACGGCAATATCTGTGGGAAGCGGGCGTCGACTATGCCCATGGCACGGGGCACGGGGTGGGCAGCTTCCTCTCGGTTCACGAAGGACCGCAACGCATTGCCAAGGCCCCCAAGTACCCGGCTGGCAGCGAGCAGGAATTGCTTCCCGGGATGATCCTTTCGAACGAGCCGGGCTATTACAAGACCGGCGAATACGGCATCCGGATCGAGAATCTGGTGGTTGTCGAAGCGCGCGATATCGCGGCAAGCGAGGGCGAGTGGATGGGCTTCGAGACGGTCACGCTGGCGCCGATCGATCGCACGCTGGTGGCCGCGCAATTGCTGACCGATGAGGAAAAGCAGTGGTGGAACAGCTATCACGAACGCGTTGCCAAGGTGATCGGCCCGCAGCTCGAAGGCGCAGCGCGCGAATGGCTTGAACAGGCTTGCGCCCCGCTATGAGTGCGCGCACTCTCAAGGAGCATTGGATCCACCTTGGCCTTGGCGCGCGGGCAAGCGTGCAGCCTCCCTTTGCCGGCATGGAATGGTATGAAGACTATGCCGCGCGCCACGAAGCGGACGGGGCGGAAGGCCGCCTTGTCTCGGCCTACAGTTTTGCCGAGGACTGGGACGTCTGGGAAATGCACCCACACGGCGACGAGGTCTTGATCTGCACTGCGGGCGAAATGGTGCTTTTGCAGGAAATCGGCGGCGAAACCGTGAGAACCACTTTGACGAGCGGCGACTATGCCATCAATCCGGCGGGCGTCTGGCACACCGCCGATATTGCAGAAAC
>DAIQNS010000073.1:3838-9698 GCA_036788315.1 Alteraurantiacibacter sp.
TCATCACCGCAGGCCTCGACACGCAGCACCGGCCCCGCTGAGGTGCCGCTTGCACCGCGATGAACGCCGCTGATCGCATGCGACAAATTGCGACACTATCGCGCGATCCCGGCATAAAGCTGCGACATGCCGCGTCTAGAAACTGACCATGAGAGCAGCACAGCACAAACCCAATTCTTGCCTCTTCTGGCTGGCGCTGTGTTGCTTTACATGTGACGACAATCTGGAGAATATCCCATGAAAAAGAGCTTCACTTGCGGCTTTGCCACCATCGCCCTTCTGGGCAGCAGCGCGGCATTGGCCGATCATCATGCAACAGGCGGTATGCCGCAAGGCGACATGACTCGCGCCGAAGCGCAGGCGCGTGCAGTCGAGCATTTCGCGAAAATGGACGTGAACGGCGACGGCCAGTTGAGCGCCGCGGACCGCGAGGCCAAGCAGCGCGAAAGGTTCGATGCCACAGACACCGATGGCAATGGCGAGCTGAGCTATGCCGAAGTTACCGCCGCGCGCGAGGCGAAGAAAACGCGCCATGCCGAGCGCCGCGCCGAGCGTGGTGCTGTGGCTGGCGAACGCACTGCTGAACGCACTGCTGAACGCGGGGGCGGACGCGGCGAAATGCGCGCGATGCGCATGCGCGGCGCAGAAGGCGGTGTGCGCGGCAAAAGAGGCGGCGACAGGAGCCGGGCGATGATGCGCGGGATGATGGAGCGCGCCGATACGGATCAATCGGGCACCATTAGCGAGGCCGAATTCACCGCCGCTGCGCTTGCCCGGTTCGACCGCGCCGATGCCAATGGCGATGGCACCGTCACCGCCGAGGAGCGCACGGCCCAGCGCACCGAAATGCGCGGCCAGATGCGCGGCAACATGCGTGAACGCCTGCAGGAACGCCGCGCGCAGCAGGAATGACCGAAAACCCCATTGCCCTTCTGCTGGTCGATGACGAGGCCAGCCTGCGTGAGCCCCTGGCCGAGTATCTTGTCCGCCAGGGGTTTGCCGTGAGCGAAGCGGGAGATGCCGCGCGCGCGCGCAGCCTGCTGCGTGAAAGCACGCCCGATCTGGTGCTGCTCGATATCATGATGCCGGGCGAAGATGGCTTCTCTTTGTGCCGCCATCTGGTGGAAACGCGCAATCTGCCGGTGATCTTCCTCACCGCGCGCGGCGAGGCGACCGACCGGATAGTCGGGCTGGAAATCGGCGCCGACGATTATGTCGTCAAACCGTTCGAACCGCGCGAGCTGGTCGCGCGCATCCGCTCGGTCCTGCGCCGGGCGAGCAAGGGCGCAGACACCGCTGGTAGTGATGATCATTACAGTTTTGACGGGTGGCGGCTCGATCCGCTCAAGCGACGCATGAGCGATCCTGAAGGCACGGTGGTGCCAATTTCTTCGGCTGAATTCCGCCTGCTCGTCGCTTTTCTGGAACATCCCCGGCAAGTTCTCGACCGTGATCGTCTGCTCGATATGGTGCAGGGCCGCGAGGCGCATCTTTTCGACCGCGCGGTCGACAACCAGGTCAGCCGCCTCAGGCGCAAGATCGAAGTCGACAGCCGCGATCCCAAGCTGATTCAGACCGTGTGGGGCGGGGGCTATCGCTTTGCCTGCGATGTGAAACGCATTGCCCCGCCTGACGATCACGGCGCAGATTAGCCGGCGATGCAGCGCTTTTTCCCTCGCAGCCTGCTCGGCCAGATGCTGCTCGCAGTGGCGCTCGCGCTGCTCGTTGCGCAAAGCATTTCGGCAACACTTATCTATCGCGGCGATCAGCAGCGGCGCGAGGCGCGGCTGATCAACACGCTCGCGTTTCAGCTGGTCGCGCCCGATCGCGGGCAGCGCATTGGCGAAGGGCCCTTGCGCAGCCAGCGCGGAGAGCGGCGTCAGCGGCGCGTCGCGCGTATTCTCGACAATGCCGAGGGCCAGCGCGAGCCCACGCGCGAGGAAGAGTTACGCGCGCTGCTCGCACGGCAGGAAATCGCCGCACAGGAGTTGATCATCCTGCGCCGTCCGATCCCGCGGCCGCCGCATCATAGAACGCGCAAGGATGGAAGGATCGCGCGAATTCCTGCTGGCGGGCTTGAAGCGCGAGGGCGAAACCAATTGGAGCGTGGCGCGCGCAGCCATCCCGCCGCCCAACCGCGGTGGATTGTTCGCGATCATCCTGCAAACTCTGGTGCTCTATCTCATTCTGGTTGGCGGGCTGGCCTTTCTTTTGCGCAGGATCACCCGTCCGCTCGCCGAACTGGCGGACCGCACCGACCGCTTCGCCGGGGCTTCGGGCGATCTGCAGCCGCTCGCGCCTTCCGGCCCCGACGATATGCGCCGCCTCATTTCCGCACACAACGCCATGCAGCAGCGGATCGCCGCGCTGATCGGTGAAAAAGACGTGATGCTCGGCGCGATCGGGCATGATCTCAAGACTCCGCTTGCCGCCTTGCGCGTCAGGATCGAAAGCGTGCCCGACGATGCCGAGCGCGCGCGCATGGCTGCGAGCATCAAGGACATTACCGAGACATTGGACGATATTCTCTCGCTCGCGCGCGTCGGGCGGCCGAGCGATCCGCTCGAACGCACCGATCTTGGCGCGCTGGTCGGCTCGGTGGTCGAGGAATATGAGGATATGGGCAGCGATGTCGCGCTGGTCGCCAATGATGCGGCAAGCGAGCGCATCGCCATGAACCTGCGCGCGACCTGGCTGCGTCGCGCCTTGCGCAATCTTATCGGAAATGCGCTGCGCTATGGGGAAGAGGCGCGCGTTTCGCTGCGGCGCCAAGGCGGCGAGGCGGTCATCTGCATCACCGACAAGGGCCCGGGCATCCCTGCAGACCGCATCGCTGCCATGCTCGAACCCTTCACCCGCGGCGAGACATCGCGCAATCGCGGCACCGGCGGCGCGGGCCTTGGCCTGACGCTGGCGCGCGCGATAGCCGAGCAGCACGGCGGAACGCTGCGCCTGAGCAATCGGCTGGCAGAAAATAACAAAGTAGAAGGACTGCTGGCAGAGCTGCGCCTGCCGCTTGCGGGATAAGCTCTCGATTTGCGCAGATTGCCCTGCTAGGCGGTTTCGCTTGTAATCACTGCCTTCGGATCTTTCGCCAAACCATGCGTTCATTCTTTCCCGCCGCGCTCCTTGCCAGCGCGCTGACTTTCGCCGCACACCCCGCGCTGGCCGGTGAGCCCGCCGGCAGTTTAACCGGCGCCCCTCTCGATGCCGCCATTCCCAGCGATCTGCCACGAACCGCGCGCCCGCTGCATTATGACATCACCGTGCGCCCTGTGGCCGATAGCTTGTGGCTGGGCGGATCGGTCCGGATAACGATGGAGGTGTATGAGCCGAGCCAGAGCCTCACTCTGCATGCCAACGGCATCGTAATCGGCGAAGCGATGCTGCATGGCCCTGCCGCCTCGCGCATGGCCTTGCACATGGCGGGCAGTGACGAGGCGAAGCAGACCATCACGCTGGCCGCGCCGGGCACCATTGCGCCGGGCACCTATCATCTCGATCTCACCTATACCGGCGAAATCGGTACGCAGGCCGTCGGCCTGTTCGCGCTCGATTATGACGACAAGATCACCGGCGCGGACAAGCGCGGCCTCTTCACGCAGTTTCAGGCGCCCGATGCGCGCCGCTTTGCACCGATGTTCGACGAGCCCGCCTACAAGGCGACATTCGATCTGAGCGCGATCGTGCCCGCAGGCGAGATGGCGGTGAGCAATATGCCGGCGCTGAGCGAGGAGGACAGGGGCGATGGCACGAAGCTTGTACGCTTCGAAACAAGCCCGGTCATGAGTTCCTACCTCTTGTTCTTTGCGCTCGGCGATTTCGAACGCGCGAGCATGATTGCGCCCGACGGCACCGATATCGGCATTATCGCTCCTGTGGGCAGCGGCGAACAGACCCGCTATGCGCTGGAGGAGACGGCGCGCATGATGCCGTGGTTCGAAGACTATTTCGGGATGCCCTATGGCCTCCCCAAGCTCGACAATGTGACCGGCCCGGGCCGCTCGGCCTTCTTTGCCGCGATGGAGAACTGGGGCGCGATTTTTACCTTCGAGCGCTATCTTCTCAACGATCCCGCCATAACCAGCCCCGCCGACCGGCAGACGATTTTCAATATCCTCGGCCACGAAATCGCTCACCAATGGTTCGGCAATATCGTCACCATGGCATGGTGGGACGATCTGTGGCTCAACGAAGGCTTTGCGAGCTGGGTCGAAACCAAAGTCACGCATGAACTGAACCCCGACTGGCATGCCAATCTGAACCGCATTGCCGTGCGCGAGCGAGCCATGACGCTTGACGCGGTGCGCTCCACCCATCCGGTGATCACCCCGATCAGCACAGTTGCGGAAACCGCGCAGGCCTTCGACGGGATCACCTATGCCAAGGGCGAGGCCGTGGTCGCGATGTTCGAGGCAGCCGCGGGCGAGGATGTGTTCCGCGAAGGGCTGCGCCGCTATTTCCAGCGCCATGCCTTCGGCAACACTTTCAGCACCGATCTGTGGCAGGCGATGGAAGAGGAAGGGGCAAGCGGGCTGCGCGCTATCGCGCAGGACTTCACAAGGCAGGGCGGCGTTCCGCTGGTGATCGCATCAGGCCATTGCGAAAACGGTGAGACAAGGCTCTCGTTGCGGCAGCACGAGTTCACGCTCGACCGGCGCGAGGATCCGACTTTCACGCCGCAAAGCTGGCGCGTGCCGCTCACCATATCTATCGCTGGCGGCAAAGCTGTGAAGCATGTTCTGGAAGGCGAGGCCGCACTTGCCGTGGCTGGTTGCGGCGCGATCAATGTCAATTCGGGCCAGGTCGGCTATTACCGCAGCTCCTATACAGAGCAGATGCTCGCTGATCATGTCGCGGCTTACGCCAGCTATGCCGCCATCGACCAGCTTGGCCTTGTGCGAGAGGCGATGGCGCTCGCCACGAGCGGCTACAAGCCCTTCGGCTATGGCGCGGCGCTGCTCGAAGCGGTGCCAGCCGATGCCAACCCGGTGGTCGCGCAATATGCCGCGGGCGCCTGGGCCGGTGCGCATGATACGTTGTCGGAGACATCGACCATGGAGCGCGCGCGGATCGCGCAAATCGCCCGCCAGGCATGGCGCCCGCGCCTCGATGCGTTGGGGCTCGAGCCAGCCGATGACGAGCCGCTTGCCGAAGCCAATCTGCGCGCAGGCCTGATCGCCGCCTTTGGCCGCATGGGCGATGAAGCGATTGTGGCCGAGGCGCACAAACGCTTCGCCGCACTGGAGCAGGATCCACGTGCGCTCGACGGTCCGCTCAAGTCGACCTGGCTGGCGATTGCCACCGGCAATGCCGGGGCGCGCGAATGGGAACTGCTGCTCAAACTGGCGCAAGCTTCGACCAGCCCGGTCGAGAAGGAACTCTACTTCTCGCGCCTCGGCGCAACCGATGACGCGGCCCTGGCGCAGCGTGCGCTCGATTTCGCGCTGTCGGGGGACGCGGGGACGTTTTCCGCGCAGATCATCGCTGCAGTGGCTGATCGCCATCCCGAAATGGCCTTCGCCTTTGCGCTTGCCAATTATGACGCGGTGCGCGCGCTGGTCGACGATTCGGGCTGGCAGGGCTATATTGCCGATCTGGCGCAGACTTCCGATGACCCGGCCATGATCACAAGGCTGCGCGACTTCAGCGCCGATTTCCCGCCTGACGAAGCCGCGCCGTTCAAGCGCGTGATTGGCATGATCGAGCGCACGCTTGCCGATCAGGGCCGGCTCGAAGCCGATATTATAAGCTGGCTGGCGGGCCAAGACAGCTAGACGGGTTGGCTTGCGACGAGTGTGCTACAGGCCTGCCCGCGCCAGTCACTGGATCGACCCGCCGGGCCTGATCCAGCTGTAAA
>DAIQNS010000074.1:0-2139 GCA_036788315.1 Alteraurantiacibacter sp.
AATACAAGGGTCTCGACACCCACCCCCGCGCGATTGCCGCAGGCGACAGCCACGGCGGCTGTTCGGTACACATTGTCACTCCCGAACTCGATGGCGGGCCCGTGCTCGGGCAGACCCCGGTGGCGATCCTGCCCGATGACACCGCCGAAAGCCTCTCGCACCGCGTGCTATTGGCCGAATACCAGCTCTATCCGCGCGTCTTGTCCGACTATGTTTCGCGGCAATTCCGGGCGGATTGGCTGCTGGCGCAATTGCGCGAACGCGCACTCGCTTTGCCCGAGGCCGAAGAGCGCGACAGCCACGGCGCACCGGGCTGGCGCACCGGCGGCAAGAGCGGCAAGTACTTCGCCTATTTCAGCGACCGGCATCACGGCTCGGATCACATCGCCCTGCTCGTCAAGACCAGCGGCCCCGACGAAATGGCCTCGCTGATCGAGCGCGATCCCGACACCTATTACCGCCCCGCCTTCTACGGCGCGAGCGGATGGGTCGGCATTGTCCTCAATCGGCCCGGCGTGGATTGGGACCATCTGGGCGAATGGCTCGAAAGAAGCTGGGCAAGCGTCGCGCCCGCAAGGCTGACAAAACTGATGCGGGCTGCCAATGCCTTCTGATCCATGCTGAAAACGCCACCAAGACCGCATCCCCTCGCCCGTTCGGAGCGCGTCGATCAATTGTGCGGCCTGCTCGAGCGCGCCTGGCGCAAGGGGCTGAGCTCGAAGCCCACGCTCGACCCGCAGGAATTGTGGGATAAGGCCTTGCGCGATGCGCCTGCGGGCGGCGAGCACGCAATGCGCACGTCCGAGGACGCGGCCGATTTCCGCACGCGCTTGGACGCGCTGGCGCATTCGCTTGAAGCCGAGGCGCGGCTCAATGCGCTCGGGCTGACGATTGCCTACGGACAACTCGTTCGCGTTATCCGGCAACGCCTGCAACTCGGCGCTTTCTGGCAGCAACGCCCGGACCAACTGGAGGCAGGCATCGCCGCGCCGGTCATCGTGGTGGGGCAGATGCGCAGCGGCACGACGCGCGTTCACCGCTTGCTTGCGGCTGATCCGAAACTTGCCGGTACGCGCTTTTGCGACAGTTGGCACCCGATCCCGCGCAGACCCGACACAAGGCCCGCATGGTCGGCCCTGTCGTTGATGATCGCGCGCACGATCGATCCCTGGCTCGACACGATTCACCCTTTTGGCACCACGCGCCCGGATGAAGAGCTGGGCTGGCTTGCAGGCGCGCTCGACCATTGCGCTTACGAAGCGCAATGGCGCATTCCCAGCTTCACCGGGATGAGCGAAGCGCGCGATCCGGCGCCGATTTACCGCGAATTTGCCCGCATTCTGCGCACCGATGCCAGCAATCGCGGCAATGCAAGTCGCCCGCGCGTGCTCAAGGTTCCGCAATTTGCCGAGGATCTGCCTGCCTTGCTGGCGCAGTTTCCCGATGCTCTGGTCGTTCGCACAAGGCGCTGCCATGCCGATCTGGCAAGAAGCGCGCAATCACTTGTCGCAAACCAGATGACGATCCAGTCCGACGAGGTCGATATGGACTGGATCGAGGCCGAAGTCGCGCGCAAGATCGCACTGCGCGAAGAGCGCATGGAAAACGCGATGCGCGGCCATCACGGCCCTGTGGCTGAAGTGGAATTTGCCGATTTGTCAGCCGACTGGCGCGGCGAGATCGGCCGAATCTATGCCAGCCTCGGCCTGCCCTTGCCCGACAAGACGCTAACGGCGATGGCACGCGAACAGGTGCGCGCACAAAAGGGCATTCACCAGGAACACAGCGAAACCTACGCAGGCTTCGCAAATCCGCAGGGCAGCTGACGCCAGCCGCCCTGCAAGCCAGCCGGATCAGCCGACGATTTCGCTCTCGTCGAAGAAGAACGCGATTTCGATCGCGGCATTTTCCTCGCTGTCCGAACCGTGGACCGAATTGGCTTCGATTGATTCGGCGAGTTCCTTGCGGATCGTGCCGGCTTCGGCATTTTCAGGATTGGTCGCGCCCATGATGTCGCGGTTGCGCTTGACGGCGTCTTCGCCTTCGAGAACCTGCACCACCACCGGGCCGCTGATCATGAAATCGACCAGCTCGCCGAAGAACGGGCGCTCCTTGTGCACCGCGTAAAAGCCTTCGGCC
>DAIQNS010000074.1:2149-3604 GCA_036788315.1 Alteraurantiacibacter sp.
TTGCGGCGGGTGGCATCGGGCTTGATGATCGAAAAGGTGCGGGTGACCGCCATGGGGATAATCCTTGAACTAAGGGAGATTGCGCGCGGCCCCTAGCGCCCCGCGGCACTATCGGCAAGCCTTCGCAGCTTACTCGGTCCCGATGAGCAATGTGCCTTGTGAGCCATCTTCCGCAGGCATCGCGGTAAAGCTGAACGCCCCGCCTTCGGGCAATTCCCCGGCAATCATCAAGGTGCCGTTGCTGTTCATTTCCATCTCGATGTTGACGCCCGCCGCTTCGGCCTGCTTGCGATAATGCGCAACCATCGCCTCCGGATCGGCATCGCTGGTCATGACCACCATCGCCCCTGCGCCCTCGGCGCTGGTCATGCTGGTGTTGGAAACGACCTGCGCGCCCGGATAGATCGCAAAGCCATCGGGCAGATCGACAACGACATTGCCGCCGGTATGGACCACCGTCTCCTCGCCATCCTTGCTAGTGAAGCGGACTTCGGGGTTTTCGCCGCTCATACCGCCATCGACTTCGACCGTGCCATCCTCGGTCTCGTATGTGCCATCGGCTGGGCCCCCGCATGCTGCCAGCATCCCGGCCGCGGTCATTGCAAAAATCACCCGCATCAATTCTCTCCCCATGGCTGTGTGCAACATTGCAGTTGTCGCGCTTGCGTCAAGGCCCTTCGACCCAGCGGGCACCATCCTGCTTCCAGAAATGACGTTCCACGTTCTCATCCTCGCCCAATTTCCGCCAGGTTGTGCGCGCATGGGCAATCGTGCTTTCATCGAAAAGGAGCATGACGCGCGAAAAGCTCTCGCCCGGCGCGCGCCATTGGCCATCGGCGAGGATTATCATCTGCGCGCCATTGGCGGGGTCGACCGTGCCGGACAAAAGGATGGGCTGGCGCGGATCATGCGCCGAACCTGCCATGCCATTGGCAAGGAAGCTTTCCGGAGCCGCTTCCCACAAGGCGCGCGATGCTTCCTTGCGCAGCGCTTCATCTGCGGCGACCACCAGCACTTTCGCGCCCGCACCCAGCGCCTTGCCTGCGAGCAGCGCGACCACCTGCGGGGCGGGATCGCGGCTGAGCTGATAGAAATCAACCCTCATGCCGCACCCTTGCTCCGCCTGCACCGTTCCGAACAATAGCGCACATTCTCCCAGTCACGCGCCCATTTCTTGCGCCATGTGAAAGGCAGTCCGCAAGCCATGCAGGTCTTTTGCGGAAGCTCGCTCTTGCGCATCATCCGGGGCATGGCCGAGCGCCCTATCCTTCGCAGGTATCGCGCACGAAATTGTCGATCAGGCGCGCGCCATAGCCGGTTGCGCCCTTGTCCCAGGTCGCGCCGGGTTTATCCGCCCAGACCATGCCGGCAATGTCGAGATGTGCCCAATGCACGCCGTCATCGATGAAGCGTTGCAGATATTGCGCCGCCGTGATCGAGCCGCCCCAGCGCGGG
>DAIQNS010000074.1:3614-9613 GCA_036788315.1 Alteraurantiacibacter sp.
GGCCGACGTTTTTCATGTCGGCAATCGGGCTTTCGATCAGCTTGTCATAGGCAGGCGATAGCGGGAAGCGCCACAATTTGTCCCCGGAGGATTTGCCCGCTGCGAGCAGCTCGTCCGCCAGCGCGTTATTATTGGCGAACAATCCGCCATGCTCCATGCCCAGCGCAATCATCATCGCGCCGGTCAGCGTCGCCAGATCGATGATCCGCGCAGGCTTGAATTCGCGCTGCGCCCAGGTCAGCGCGTCGCACAGCACCAGCCGCCCTTCGGCATCGGTGTTGATCACTTCGACTGTCTGCCCGCTCATCGTGGTGACGACATCGCCCGGGCGCTGCGCATTGCCATCGGGCATGTTCTCGACCAGACCGCACACGCCGATGACATTGGCCCGCGCCTTGCGCCCGGCGAGCGCGAGCATTGCGCCCGCCACCGCGCCAGCGCCGCCCATGTCCCATTTCATGTCTTCCATGCCGGCGGCCGGTTTGATCGAAATGCCGCCAGTATCGAACGTCACGCCCTTGCCCACGAACACAGTCGGCTTGTCATCGGGCTTGCCGCCCATCCATTTGATGACCAACATCTGCGCTTCGCGCACCGAGCCCTGGCTGACGCCCAACAGTGCGCCCATGCCGAGCGCCGCCATTTCCTTCTCGCCCAGCACGCTGATCTCGACGCCGACACCCTC
The DNA here is from genome assembly GCA_036788315.1 of Alteraurantiacibacter sp. Taxonomy (GTDB): domain Bacteria; phylum Pseudomonadota; class Alphaproteobacteria; order Sphingomonadales; family Sphingomonadaceae; genus Alteraurantiacibacter. The sequence continues at coordinate 4,300 of DAIQNS010000074.1, forward strand.
GAAGCGTTCCTTGCAACGCGCAACGAAGCTTTCGGGATAGATGACATTGGCAGGCTCTGCGACCAGTTCGCGAGTGAATTCGACGCCCGTGGCGATGGCAGCGGCTTCGTCCCAGGCCGACTGCGTGCCCTCAGGCGCACCGATCACGGTGACGATTGCGAGCGTGGGCTTCTGGTCCTCGGGCAATTTGGTGCGGTAGATGTCCCAGCGCCAAGCGCGCAGGCGCATGCCAAGCAGCACGGCAGCCACTTCGTCTGCAGCAAGCTTTCCTGCACGCAGGTCAAGCGCAATCGCCGCCTCGCCCGAGGTGAGATATTTCGCGGTGAGAGCAGCGCCCGCGCGCTCCAGCGCGGATTTGCGCCCCTCGTCATCGGGTTTGCCCGCCCCGACCAGTGCGAGCCGCTCGATGCCCTTCTCGCCCTCGACGAAACCTTCGAAAACCTGCCCCGTCTTGCCGGTGAAGCGCGAAGCCTTCGCGCCCTCCGCAAGCGCCTTGGGCAGATCGCCGGGAAGCGCATCCTGATCGACTATCCGCGCAGCAAGGCGCGGACTGGAATCATTAGGGGCGATGGTAAAGTGAATTTGCATGCTGTCTCCGAAGAGTTGGAATGGCGATGAAATCGGCGCGCACAGCCTATGCCGCACAATGCGTTGCGATTAGGACCGCACGGTGCAATAGGCAACCCATGCTGCCTTGCCCCCGCGTCTCTCCTGATGCTGTTTCATGCCGTCTGATCGCCGCTTGCGCGGCGTTTGCGCTCGCTGGCGCGACGGCGCCCGCACGCGCGCAGGATGACACGCAGCAGCAGCCTCAAACGCAGGCACAACTCCCGAGCGAGGAAGCTGCGCGCGAGATCGCTTTCGAAGCTGACGAGCTTCGCTATAATCAGGAGACCGACACCGTCTCGGCAAGCGGCAATGTGATCCTGCGTTCAGGGGACCAGTCCCTGCGCGCGCAGACCGTCACCTGGGACCGCGTTTCGGGCGAAATCACCGCCGAGGGCGACATTCGCCTGGTCGATGCGGATGGCAACCAGATCTACAGCGAGCGCGTGGTGCTGACCGACGCTCTGGAAGCGGGAGCGATGCAAAATCTGCTGCTCGCATTCCGGCAAGGCGGGCGGCTCGCCGCTCTCGAAGCGCGGCGCAGTGCCGATGGTGATATCGCGCTCGACCGCGCGGCCTATTCCTCTTGCGGCGTGCTTGACGAGCAAGGTTGCGAGCGCAGCCCTAGCTGGCGGGTGACGGCCGAGCGAGTGTACTATGACGCCCAGACGCAGAGTATCCGCTTTCGCGGCGCTTATCTGGAACTGTTCGGCGCGCGCATTCTGCCGCTTCCCGGCCTGCGCATTCGCGCCGACGGCGGGGCGACATCAGGCTTGTTCATCCCCGATATCGCGCTCACCGCATCCAACGGGATCGAGATCAGCGACAGCTATTACTGGCGTCTGGCGGACAACCGCGACCTGTTGTTGACAGGCTATGTTTATACAGAGGCCGCTCCCATGGTCTCGGCCCAATACCGCGCGCTGACGGAGCGCGGCGCTTTCCAGGTTACGGGCTATGGCACCTTCGGCTCACGCTTGCCACTGAACGAGATCGGCCCGGATGCCGAAAAGGATTTTCGCGGCTACATTTTTGCCAATGGCCGGTTTCAGTTGAACGAGCACTGGCAGGCATCGGGCTCGTTGCGACTCGCCAGTGACCGCTCGTTCCTGCGTCGCTATGACATCAGCCGCGAGGATCGGCTGCGCTCGACTGTGAAGCTCGAACGGATCGACGATGTTTCCTATTTCTCGCTGGCGGGCTGGGCGACACAGGCGCTGCTGGTAAACACCGAGCAAGGCCAGGTGCCGCTGGCTCTTCCCATGATCGATTACCGCAGGCGCTTGCAGGATCCCGTGCTGGGCGGGCAGCTTGAACTGCAGGCCAATTCGCTCGCGATCACCCGGCGCGAGGGGCAGGATACCCAGCGCGCCTTTGCTCGTGCGCAATGGGACTTGCGGCGGATCACCAGTCTCGGGCAGGAAGTCACCTTCACCGCGATGGCCCGCGGGGATGTCTATCATTCAGACGATAATTTCGCCACGATCACACCCTCATATCGCGGTACTGCTGGCTGGCAGGGGCGCGGGGTCGCAATGGGGGCGGTCGATGTGAAGTGGCCGCTCATCGGCAGCTTTGCCGGGGCGGGGACGCAGGTTCTCACGCCTCGCGTTCAATTCGTTGCCGCGCCCGACATCCGCAATCTGGATATCCCCAACGAGGATGCCCGGGCAATCGATCTTGAGGATTCCAACCTTTTCGCACTCAACCGCTTCCCCGGATACGACCGGGTGGAAGATGGCGCGCGGGTAACCTACGGCGCAGACTGGCAAGCCAATCTGCCCGGCTGGCGGCTGAAGACCAATATCGGCCAATCGTATCGCCTGACCGACAAGCCTACCCTGTTCCCCGATGGCACAGGCCTTACCGAGCAGTTTTCCGATTTCGTCGGCCGCACCGAAGTGCGCTATCGCGATTTTCTCAAGGTCACGCACCGTTTCCGGCTCGACAAGGACAATTTGGCGGTTCGCCGCAATGAGTTCGACGCGACCGTGGGTTCGGACACCAGCTATATCGAAGTCGGCTATCTGCGCCTCGACCGGAACATTGCGCTGGGTTTTGAAGATTTGCAGGACCGGGAGGAATTGCGCGCGGCCGGGCGGTTCACATTCTCGCGCTATTGGTCGGTATTTGGCTCTGCCGTTGTCAATCTCACCGACCGCAGGGAAGATCCCGAACAGCTTGCTGACGGGTTCGAGCCGCTGCGCACGCGCCTTGGCGTTGCCTATGCCGACGATTGCCTTGAATTCGGGCTCACGTGGCGGCGTGATTACATTGAACTCGCCGATGCGCAGAGCGGCAATTCCTTCCGCGTTTATTTCGCGCTGCGCAATCTGGGCTTCCGTTGAGGACAAGTTGCGCAGATATTTGGCACAGAAATTTGGCACGGCCGCGCATATTGGTTAAAAGCCCAGCTCAGCTAGGGTTCACTTGCGCTTGACCATGGCGATACACGATCGCACGGCATTTGCGCCAGGCGCCCACAGAATTTGATTTGAGAGAGATTGAAACCGTGATCCCTGTCGCGAAAACACTAAAGACCCTGACTGCTGCTGCATTTGCCGGCGGGATTGCCCTTGCCGCGGCGCAGGCGCAGGTGGCCAATCCGGGTGCCGATGCGTTCAATTTCCCCGAGGATATTTCCTTCATCGGAGAAACCGATCCCAATCTGCGCAAGGCTACTGCGCGGGTGAACGGCAATATCATCACCGGGACCGATATCGATCACCGCTTGGCGCTGGTGCTCGAAGGCCAGCAGGCGCAGCTGCCCGCCGATCAGGCGCAGGCTTGGCGCCTGCAAATCCTCCGGCAGCTCATTGATGAGACCTTGCAGGTGCAGGAAGCCGTAGCACAGGAAATGCCGATCGAGCCTGACGAGGTCGAGGAAGCTTATGAACGCTATGCGCTCGAAGCTTTCAGGATGACGCCGGAGCAGTTCGATGAGCATCTGCGCTCGCTCGGCTCAAGCCCGCGTTCGATCAAGCGCCAGATCCAGGGCGAGCTGGCGTGGGAAAATCTGCAGCGGCGCAATGTCATGCCCTTCGTCTCGGTTTCCGAGGCCGAGGTGCAGGATCTGGTCAAGCGGCTCGAAGCATCGCGCGGCACGGCGGAATATCGCATTGGCGAAATCTTCCTGCAGGCCAACACCAACACGCGCGAGGCGGTGCTGACCAATGCGCAGCAGATTGTCACGCAATTGCGCCAGGGCGCGAGTTTCGTGAATTACGCGCGGCAGTTCTCGGATGCCTCATCAGCGGCGCAGGGCGGCGATCTTGGCTGGCTGCGGCTGGAGCAGCTGCAAAACCCGCAGCTTGAGACCATTACGCGCGAGATGGTGCCCAATCAGTTGGTCGGCCCGGTCGAAGTGCCCGGCGGCTTCTCGATCCTGCTGTTGATCGACAAGCGCCAGATCGGCATGCCCGATCCGCGCGATGCCGTCCTCAGCCTCAAGCAGATCGGCATCGACTTTGCGCCCGGCACCCCAATCGAAGCTGCCGAACGGCGCGGGACCGCATTTGTCGAAGCTGTACAGAACATGCGCGGTTGCGGCGACGCCGATGCCAAGGCTACCGCTATCGGCGCAAGCACAGTGGACAATGACGGCATTGCTGCGCGCCAATTGCCCGAAGCCTTGCAGCCCGTCCTGCTTGGCCTCAGTGTTGGCGAAACCACCCCGCCCTTTGGCGATCTGACCGAGGGCATTCGCGTGCTGATGCTGTGCGGCCGCGATGATCCCGCCGCTGTCGCTGCTCCCGATGCAGGCCAGCTTGCCCGCCAGATCGAGAACGACCGCGTCAACAAGCGCGCGCAGCGGTATCTGCGCGATCTGCGGCGCGATGCTGTTATCGAATACAACTGAGCCGCGATGACCGTGCCTCTCGCCGTTTCGCTGGGCGATCCGGCGGGGATCGGCCCTGAAATCATTATCGCGGCTTGGCTGGCGCATAAGCGAGGCGGTGTTCCGGCCTTCTTTGTGGTGCACGGCGCGCAGGTGCTGCGCGCGGCGGCCAGCAGGCTTGGGCTCGAATGTCCGATTGTCACGATTGCAGAGCCCGCCGAGGCGCTTGAGGCGAGCCGCACAGGCTTGCCGGTGTGGGGCAGTGAGGATCACGCTTATCTGCCCGGCCAGCCGGACGCGCCCGGCGCCGCGCTCGCGCTGCGCTCCCTGCTTGACGCCGCCGCCATGGCGAACACCGGCACGGCATCGGGCATCGTCACCGCGCCTGTTTCCAAATCCGCCATCGCCATCGTCAGCCCCGGTTTCATGGGGCAGACCGAATTGCTTGCCGATCACTGCAAGGTCGCGCGCGAGGATGCCGTCATGCTGCTTGCCGGACCAAGCGTGAAGGCGGTTCCGCTGACGGTGCATTGCGCGCTTGCCGATGTCCCCGCGCTGATCACGCAGGAATTGATCATTCGCCGCACGCGCATCCTCGATGCCGCCATGCGTCGGGATTTCGGCATAAGCGCGCCGCATATCGCGATTGCCGGATTGAACCCGCATGCAGGCGAGGACGGGCATCTTGGCCGCGAGGAAATCGAAACCATCGCCCCTGCCATCGCCCGGTTGCAGGCCGAGGGGATCAACGCCACCGGCCCGCACCCCGCCGATGCCCTCTTCGCGCCGCACAAGCGCGCCAGTTACGATGTGGCCATCGCCATGTATCACGATCAGGCGCTTGCCCCGATGAAAGCGCTCGATTTCGCC
>DAIQNS010000075.1:0-1036 GCA_036788315.1 Alteraurantiacibacter sp.
GTGACCTCTGCCTTCGGAGGGCAGCGCTCTATCCAGCTGAGCTACGGGTGCGTTGGACATGCGCGCTAGCAACCGTGCGCGCTGACGCCAAGCGCAAAAGTGTTGTCGCGCACCAGCGCGCTAACCGCATGGCAAGAATCCTTGCCGCATAGGAGCGGGATGAACGCTGGAAACCACAACTTTCCCCTTGGCGCGCTCGCACGCCAACCGCAGCTCAGGCCGGATCGGGTGCTGGCGCCGATGCTTGCCATGCGCTGGTCGGCGCTGGCCGATGCGGGCGCGGTGACGGCAATGCTCGCCGGGGCAACCGACGGTGCGGCGCATTTGCCAATCAAGGCCGCGCTTGGCGCGCTGACCGGCTGGCGCGGACAGATGGTCGATGCGCGGCTGGCAAGCTTGTCGGCCACCATGGAAGCGGGCCTTGCTGCCCTGCTCGAGATGCGCCAACAGGGGCACGATCCACGCCCGGCTGCCGAAGCGCTGTGGCGCGAATTTGCCGAAGCGCGCGCCGGGATAGCTGCGATGCTCGAGGACGCCTGAGCCAAGGCATGATCATCGCGCTTGACGATGTTCTTTATTCGTTCCAGATTTGTCCGATGAACGATCCGATTGATTCTGCTGGTCGCAGCGCCGCTGTCCATCCCGCTGCGCACCGCTCTGCTGCTGTATGCCGTGGTATTTCCCGGCTGTTTGCCCGCAACGCGATCTGGGCGCTTGCCGAAATGCCGCTCCGCAACGGCCGCCGGGCCGATCTGATGGGCATCGATGGTAAGGGGCGGATTGTCATTGTCGAAGTGAAAACCGCGCGCGGCGATCTGATGGGCGATGGCAAATGGCCCGATTATCTGGATTTTTGCGACCGGTTTTATTGGGGTCTGCCGCCTGAACTTGACCGGAGCTGCCTCGAAAGTGCGGATTTTCGCCCCGATATGTGCGGCGTGATCGTGGCCGATGAATATGATGCCGAGATCGTCCGCCCCGCGCCGAGCCACCCCTTGGCTGCTGCGCGCCGCAGGGTCGAAGTGGAGCGGCTGGG
>DAIQNS010000075.1:1046-3450 GCA_036788315.1 Alteraurantiacibacter sp.
GGCGCGCACTGCCTTGCGCCGGCAATTGGTCGCGATCGACCCGCATTGCGCGAACTGGGGCGATGAACTGGCGGGGTAGCGCCTCGGCCCCCAAGCTTCTATAGCGGCGGGCAGACATGTGGCTCGCGCTTACCCTCTCTGTCATCGGCATGATTGCGATTGTCGCGCTGCCAGCTTTCGCGGCGAGCGGGATATTCGCGCTCGCCACGGCGCGCGTGCGGCCCGGTCTGTATTCCGGAATGCACCCGCAGATACGCCGTGAAATGGCCTGGTCACTGCTCTCGGCGATGATTTACGGCCTGCCTGCAGGCGTCATGGCGTGGGGCTGGCACGAGCATGGCTGGACGCTCATCTACACCGATCTTGATGCCTATCCGTTGTGGTTTCTGCCGCTCTCGGTATTCCTCTATCTGTTTGCGCATGACACCTGGTTTTACTGGACGCACCGGCTGATGCATCGCCCGCGCTGGTTCAAGCTCGCCCATGCGGTGCACCATGCCAGCCGCCCGCCGACCGCTTGGGCGGCGATGAGCTTTCACCCGATTGAGGCGCTGACAGGAGCCATCGTGATCCCGGCGCTCGTGTTTCTTATTCCGATTCATGTCGCCATGCTGATGACTGTGCTCACCATCATGACCGTGATGGGCGTGACCAATCATATGGGCTGGGAGATGTTTCCGCGCTGGCTCGTTCATTCCCGCGTAGGGAATTGGGTGATAACAGCGAGCCACCATCAAGTTCATCATGAGGCTTACAAATGCAATTACGGCCTCTATTTCCGTTTCTGGGATCGCCTATGCAAAACCGATCGCGGCCTTTCTTCCTGAGCGCAACCGCTGTTGCGGCCACAGTCGCAGCCATGGGCGCTGCCGTGCTTGTCGCTCCGGTCGCCGCGCAAACGCCTGCGCAGGGCGGCGGCGTGCAAGTCACTGTCACGGTAAGCGAGATGCGCAATGCGCGGGGCGTGGTGCGCGCGTGCATGACCAACGATCCGCAGCGTTTCCCGCGCTGCCGCGATGATGCGCAAAGCTACCGGCTCGTTGTCCCGGCCAGCGAGGCGGGCACCTTGCGCTTTCGCAATGTCGCGCCGGGCACCTATGCCATCGCGCTGCTGCATGACGAGAATGGCAACGGCAAGGCCGACCGCGCGCTTGGCATGATGCCCAAGGAAGGCTTCGGCTTCTCGCGCGATGCCAAGGTGAGCATGGGGCCGCCCTCTTTCGATGATGCCGCCATAAATGTCGGCACCAGCAGCCAACGCCAGACGATCCGCATGCGCTACATGCTCTGACCGGAGATCAAAATCACCAGACGCGCTGACACCATGCTGGCAGCATTGGCATTGACGCTGATGTTGCCGGGCTGTGCATCCTTGCCAGAGCGTGCAGGCGCGGCAGCAGCGACCACCAACGCGCCCGCCTGCGATCTTCAGCCTCTTCTCGCCAGCGAGAAGTCACGCCTCGAAGCGCAGGCCCGGACCATGCTGGCGAGCGAGCCGCGCACGATCACCGTCGACATTGCTGCGCGCAGCGCGGGCGGGCGGAATGATTTCTATTCCGAAGGCGATTACTGGTGGCCTGTCCCCGGCAATCCCGATGCGCCTTACGAGCAGCGCGACGGCGAGACCAATCCGGACAATTTCGTCGCGCATCGGCTCGCGATGAGCAGGCTGGCTGATCATGTCGGCACATTGGTGTCGCTGTGGCGGATCACTGGCGAGGCGCGCTTTGCCGATGCCGCAACTGACCATCTGCGTGCCTGGTTCGTTACCGGGGAAACCCGCATGAACCCGCGCCTTCTTTACGCTCAGGCGACCAAGGGCAGGCACACCGGGCGCAGCATCGGGCTGATTGACACGCTGCACCTTGTCGAAGTCGCGCGCGGGGCCAAGCTGCTCATCGAGGGCGGCGCGATGCCTGCATCCGATGCTGCCGCCATCACCGGCTGGTTTGACGAATATGCGCGCTGGATGAACACCCACCCCTATGGAATCGCCGAGCGCGACTGGCACAACAATCATTCGATCGCCTGGTCGCTACAAGTCGCCGCTTTTGCCGATCTTGCCGGAAATCAACAGCTGACCGCGCTGGTGAAGGAGCGGTTCAAGACCGTTTACCTGCCCGATATGATGAACGCCGAGGGCGCGTTTCCCGCAGAACTCGCGCGCACCAAGCCTTACGGATATTCGCTGTTCGTCCTCGATCTCATGGCTGGTATCGCGCAGATTGCCTCGAGTCCCGACGATGATCTGTGGAGCCATGCGCTGGCGGATGGTCGTTCGATGGAGCGCGGCATTGCTTTTCTGGCCCCCTATGTCGCGGTCAAGCAAGCATGGCCTTATGCGCAGGATATTCAATATTGGCAGGACTGGCCGGTGCGCCATCCCTTTCTGCTTTACGGCGGG
>DAIQNS010000075.1:3460-9594 GCA_036788315.1 Alteraurantiacibacter sp.
GCTTGAGCGGTGCGACTGGTTTGCACTCGCTTTGCAACAGCGCGCCGATAGCGAGGTTTACGAGGTCAAGCGCAACTGGCCCATGCGCTATCCGCTCTTGTGGCTGAGCGCAGCTAATGCTGACTGACGAGAATTGATGAGTGCCCAGCACTTGCGACAATTCCGCGGCGCAACTTTACCGAAAATTTACCACGTCGCGCCAATATGCACACCATCACTATTTGTGTTGAGGGCATTTGAGATGGACAATCTGCGTGGCGGCTTTGGCGCTCTGGATGCGCGCGATAGCAATGACAACGCGTATTACGCGGATCAGGACGCTTATCAGCCAGACCACGAGGTCGATGAGACCCCGCCCCCCTCGATCGGCAATGACGAGCGCCGGATGCAGGTGCGCGCGTATAATTACTGGGCCAGCGGACTTGGCGATCGCAATTTTCCCTCCGTCGAGGATCTCGATCCCGCGCAGATGGAAGATTTCGGACCGCATGGCGTGCTGCTCGATTTTTCCAAGGGCGTGGAAGATCCCGTCATTGCCCATCTCGGCGAAAAGATCGCTGCGGAATGCGATGCGACAGAGGCCGAGATCGATCGTCTCTCGGATGTGCCCTCGCGCTCGCTGCTGAGCCGGATTACCGATCATTACATGCAGATCCTCGCCAATCAGGCGCCGATCGGCTTCGAGGCGGAATTCGTAAATCAGCGCGGCAAGACCGTGCTCTATCGCGGCATCCTGCTCCCATATTCGACCGATGATGAGACGATTGATTTCATCTATGGCGTGATCAACTGGAAAGAACTTGCCGATCAGAAGGCTGCCGAAGAGTTGCTGCTGGAAATCGATCAGGCGCTTGAAGCTCCCTCCACGCCGCTGATCCGCCGCAATGATGCCGCCGCTTCCTTGGTGGACTGGGCCGATGGCCCCGGCGCGATGGCCGCGCCCGATGCCGATGCCGAGGAAGCCGAAAGCTACGCGCCTGACAGCTCGCAGGCCATGGCGCTGGGCGACTGGCTCGAAGCCGCGCGGGCCATGGCCGCCGAAGCGCGGACCAGCGAAGATCGCAGCCGCAGCGCCTTGTACGAAGCGATTGGCCGCGCCTGGGACTTTGCCCTTGCTGCTGAAGATGCGCCGGCGGAATTTTCACAACTCGTTGCCAATGCCGGACTCAGTGTGCAGGAACGTGCGCCGATGACGCCGGTGGTAAAGCTCGTTTTCGGTGCCGATTACGACAAGACCCGCCTCACCGAATATGCCGCCGCTCTCGCGCATGCGCAGCGGCTCGGGCTGGGGCATGGCGCGCTGGCCACTTATCTGCGTGCCAGCGATGGCGGGCTCAAAGGTGTTGTGCTGGCAGAGCGCCAGTATCGCAAAGAAGCGGCGGGCAAGCCCGTTCGCCCTGCCCTCAACGCTGTGTCCAAAGCGACCGCCCGCAAACTGCGCGCGATCCAGCCGCGCGGCTTTGACGCCATCGCCCATGAGGGCGAGGAATTCGCTTTGATCATGGTCCGGCGCTCGCAAGCCGGCGAGCTGTCGGTAATCGGCGAAGTGCCGGGCAATGGCGCGCTGATCGAAAAGGCCGCGCGGAGCCTTATCGGCTAGGCGCCGGAGCCAATCTTCAGTTCCCGTTCATTGCCGGAACGGCTATGCACCATACCCTGTGATGCCAGCTGTTCGCCGCCTTGCCGCCAATATCCTTGCGCTTGCCGCATGCCTTGCCATGCTTGCCCAGCCTGCATCTGCGCAAAGTGTGCTGCGCGATGCCGAGACAGAGGCGCTGTTGCAGGACATGCTCGACCCGCTTTCCGAGGCGGCTGGCCTAAATGCAGGGCAAGTCGATATCGTTCTGGTCAACGACAATTCAATAAACGCCTTTGTCGCGGGCGGGCAGCGCATCTTCATCCACTCGGGCCTGATCAATGCGGCGGATACCGCCAACGAGGTGCAAGGCGTGCTTGCGCATGAGCTTGGCCACATCACCGGAGGGCATATCAACCGTTTCTCCGAAGGCGCGGGCAATGCCACCAAGATCACGCTCGTTTCGGCGCTGCTCGCAGCTGCGGCCGCTTTCGCCGGAGGCGGCGAAGCGGCGATGGGCGTGCTGGCGGCGGGGCAACGCGCGGCGACTGGCTCCTTCCTCGCCTTCACCCGCGTCCAGGAAGCTTCCGCGGATGCCGCGGGCGCGCAATATCTTTCGGCTGCAGGCATCAGCGGGCGCGGCAGCCTGGCTTTCTTCGCCAAGCTACAAAATCTCGAATATCGCCGCGGCATTCGACAAGACCAGGAAATGGAGTTCCTGCGCACGCACCCGCTGTCGGGCAATCGCATTGCGCGCCTGCGCGAAACCTACATTGCCGATCCTGCGTGGGATGCGCCCAATGATCCGGTCATAGAAGCGCGATTCATCCGCGCCAAGGCCAAGCTCTTCGGCTTCCTTTCGACGCCCGAACGCACGCTTGAGTTCTACCCCTCGCACATGGACGATGTCGCCTCGCGCTATGCCCGCGCCTATGCCTACCACAAGGATGCACGCATCGCGCAGGCGCTGAGCGAGGCCGATGCCCTCATCGCGGCCGAGCCCGACAATCCCTATTTCCTCGAATTGCGCGGGCAGATCCTGCTCGAATCGGGCATGGTCGAGGAAGCTTTGCCATCCTTGCGCCGGGCCAGTTCGCTGACCGGCTATCACCCGCTGATCGCCTCGATCCTGGGCCATGCGCTGATTGCCACCGAAGACCCGGCCAATCACGAGGAAGCCGAACGCGTGCTGCGCGCAGCGGTGGGGCGCGACCGGCGAAATCCTTTCGCCTGGTATCAGCTTGGCGTGGTCTATGGCGAACGCGGCGACATGCCGCGCGCGCGCCTCGCCAGCGCGGAACAGGCGATCCTTACCGGCAATCCGCAAGGCGCCCTGTTCAATGCCCAAGCTGCCGAACAGGCGCTGCCGCCCGGCTCGCCCGACTGGATCCGTGCGCAGGACGTGGCCTTGCAAGCGCGCGTGCAGCTTGAACAGCTCGAACAGCGGCGTTAGACCAACTCCTGCCCATGCGCTGGTTTGCCACAATCGCCCTTGCCCTCTTGGCCGGTTTCTCGGGCGCAGCCTTATGGGAATTGACCGGCGCAGGCGGGCATCAGACACGCGACTACCTGCTCAAACATCCCGAAGTCCTCACCGAAGCGGTTGAAGAGCTCAACCGGCGCGAAATGCTCGCGCGGATCGAGCCTTTGCGCAGCGAAATCGAAAAGCCTTTCCCGGGCGCGATACTGGGCAATCCCGATGGCGCGATAACGCTTGTCAAATTCAGCGATTACGCCTGCGGCTATTGCCGCCAGAGCCATGAGGACGTGCTCGCGCTAATTGCGAGCAATCCCGATCTCAAGGTCGTTCTGCGCGATTACCCGGTGCTCACCCAAGGCAGCGTGGATTCAGCGCGAATGGCATTGGCCGCCGCACAGCAGGGCAAGTTTGCCCTGTTCCACGATGCGATGTTCGCGCAAGGCTCGCCCAATGATGCGCGGATAGAAGCCGCCGCCAAAGCCGCCGGACTCGACCTTGAACGCGCGCGGGCGCAGATCGATGCGGGCGCGTTCGACGCTCAATTGCAGAACAACATGTTCCTTGCCCAGAGCATCGGCGTCAATTCCACGCCCAGCTGGGTGATCGGCGAGCGCATGCTGGTAGGCGCGCAGAACGCCGAGAGAATGGCCGAGGCGATTGCGCAGGCGCGCGAATCCTGACGCATTTGTGAAAATGCGCTAAGAGAGCCGGATGATGGCGGTCCTTCCTTTTCAGCCAACTCCGTTCTTCAAGGACAAGAACCGCGCTTTCTGGCGTTTGCAGATGCTCGGCTGGGGCGGCGCATTCTCACTGCGCGCGGCGAGTACAGTCGCCAATGACAGGCCGCTTGAATTCCTGATCGTGGTGCTGATTTCCGCAATCACCGGGCTGTCGATCAGTTCGGTGCTGTCGGTCATCTATGGCCGGCTGATCAATCGCACGCCGCTGGTCACCTGGGGCATTACCGCGATCGTGCTTGCCATCGCCGTGGCGATGAGCGCGTTCATCAACGCCTGGACGCTGAGCGTGTATCAGGGCGGCAGCGAGGCGAGCTTCACCAATCTCATGCTTGGCGTGTTCTATCTCGACATGACACTGCTGGGCGCATGGTCGGCGCTCTATTACGCGATCAATTTTTTCCTGCAGGTGGAAGAACAGGCCGACCAGCTCGAACGGCTGGAAATGCAGGCCACCACAGCGCAGCTTGCCATGCTGCGTTATCAGCTCAATCCGCATTTCCTGTTCAACACGCTCAATTCGATCAGCACGCTGGTGCTTCTGAAGCAGACTGCCCCCGCCAATGCCATGCTCACGCGCCTGTCGAGCTTCCTGCGCCACACGCTGGTCACGCAGGCAGGGGGCGTGGTCCCTGTCGCGCAGGAGGTTGAGACGCTGAAGCTCTATCTCGATATCGAGCGGATGCGCTTTGAGGAACGGCTGCGTACCGATTTCCAGATCGAGCCCGCGGCTGCCAGGGCCGCAATTCCCTCAATGCTGCTGCAACCGCTGATCGAGAATGCCATTAAGTATGGCGTCTCTATGCAGGAAGAAGGCGCGCGGATAAGCCTCTCGGCGCAAGTGATCGCCTCGCGCCTGCGCCTGATTGTCGCGGATACCGGGCCAGGCCTTGTCGACAAGACCCGCGCGCTCGACAAGCTTAAGAGCCAGCCGCCCTCGACCGGAGTTGGCCTTGCCAATATCGCCGAGCGGCTGGCACAGGCCTACGGCGAGGATCACCGCTTCGATATCGAAGCTCCGCCCGGTGGCGGGTTCATCGTGACAATCGAGCTTCCCTACGAAGAAGCCGAGCCGCAGGATGATGCCACCAATCCGCAAAACAGCGCTTTTTCAGCGCCGAGTTCAAGCTCGGGGAAACTTCCTTCGCCCTTGCCCGTTACTGCCCTTGCAGGGGCGCAAAAGATCGGATCACGCGCATGATACGCACCATTCTCGTCGATGATGAAAAGCTTGCCATCAAGGGCCTCCAACTCCGCCTCGAACCCTTTGACGACATCGAGATTATCGAAACCTGCGCCAATGGCCGCGAGGCCATTCGCGCGATCAAGACGCTGAAGCCCGATCTGGTGTTTCTCGATATCCAGATGCCCGGATTTGACGGGTTCTCAGTGGTCAAGGGCGTGATGGAAATCGATCCGCCGCTGTTCGTATTTGTGACCGCCTATCAGGAACATGCGATCCGCGCTTTCGAAGCCAATGCGGTCAATTATCTGATGAAGCCGGTCGATGAGGACAAGCTCGCCGACACGATCGAACGCGTGCGCCAGCGCCTCGCCGAGAAGCGCTCGAGTGAAGAAGCGGAAAAGCTGAAAGACGTGCTTGCCGAAGTCAGCCCCCAAAGCCTCGAAGAAATCACCGGCGAAGGCGAGGGCGAGGCCGCCGGCCGCTACGAGAAGATCATCAATGTGAAGGACCGGGGCAAAATTTTCCGCGTCGATGTCGACACGATCGAACGGATAGAAGCGGCGGGCGATTACATGTGCATCTACATGACCGGCGACAATTCGCTGATCCTGCGTGAAACAATGAAGGATCTCGAGCGCCGCCTCGATCCCAAGCGCTTCCAGCGCGTGCACCGTTCGGCAATCGTTAATCTGGATCAGGTGCAGCAGGTCAAACCGCACACCAATGGTGAATGCTTCCTTGTGCTGGGCTCGGGCCAGGAAGTAAAAGTTTCGCGCAGCTACCGCGACGTGGTCGCGCGGTTCGTGCATTAGTTTTCCTTGGGCGCGCCCATCCGGGCGCGCATCCTCCCGGCTGTTCCCTCCGCTCCGCTGCGGGGCCGGTCCGGGCGGGCGGTCGCCCTTGCGGCCCTTTGGGCCGTTCTGGAGTTTGTTCCACTAGAGTGGAATCGGCATCGGCCTGCAATTGTTTCAGTGTAACTGAAACAGAGTCTACGCGCCTAATAGATGCGCAAATCCCAAATTCCGTCCGTCCTGAGCTTGTCGAAGGACTGCTTTGTCTTCTAGCACAGTGACAGAAGTAGAAGGGCAGCCCTTCGACAAGCTCAGGGTGAGCGGGAAAATCATGGCTTTCAACCTAACCGGCTTCGACCTTGCC
>DAIQNS010000076.1:0-9294 GCA_036788315.1 Alteraurantiacibacter sp.
TCTCCACCAAGCGCGCCGCACGTCATCCAAGGAGCGTACGTGCGAAGGCTGCTGGTCTATCTGAGTGCAATTCTGGCAACCGCGGCAATGCCTCTAAGGGCAGAGCCCGTTCCGCTTGGCCGCGATGTGCCCATTGCCCTGTTGCTCGATCTCTCGAACGGCCAGACGCTGTATTCGCGTGAAGCCGACAGGCGCTTTGTTCCGGCATCGGTCACCAAGGTAATGACCGCTTACACCGCGTTCGAGCTGGTCAGGTCAGGCGAACTTTCGCTTGGCCGACCGGTGCTGTATTCCACGGCATTGGAAAGCGAGTGGTATGGCGAGGGTTCGACCATGTTCCTGCGCGCAGGAGAGACGCCTACTGTCGCACAATTGCTGCTCGGCGTTACGACTGTGTCGGGCAATGATGCAAGCGTTGCCCTGGCGCTGGAAGCGAAGGGATCGCTTGAAGCGTGGCTAGAAACGATGAACGAAAATGCCCGGAGACTGGGCATGGTGGACACGCATTTCGGAACGCCCAATGGCTATCCCGATGGCGGGCGCACCTATACCACGGCCAACGACCTTGCATTGCTTGGCCGCGCCATCACCAAAGACCATGCGCCGCTGTATCGCAGGTTTTTCGGCCATTCTTACCTCACATGGGGCGGCTTCACGCAGAGGAACCATGATCCGGTCACCGGCGTCGTGGCCGGTGCCGACGGGATCAAGACCGGCTTCACCAACGAGGCTGGCTTTACTTTCCTCGGTTCAGCACAGCGCGGCGGCCGCCGTCTGATCCTGGTGATCGCGGGCGCGCCTACCAAGCAGATCCGCGACGAAGCTTCACGCGATTTGCTCGAATGGGGATTTGCCAATTTCGCGCAGCAATCTCTCGCTACTGGCAGACAGGCGATTTCCAATGCGCGAGTCCAGGACGGCGCGCGTTCATCGGTTTCGCTTGTGGCATCGGAGGACATTGCGGTGGCACTGCCAGAGGACGTTGCGTTCGCTGACCTCGATCTTGCGGTTACCTATCGCGGGCCCATAATCGCGCCGATCGCCGCCGGTGACCGGATCGCTGTGCTTAAGGTTTCGCACAAAGGCAAAATGCTGCTCGAGACGCCGTTGGTGGCGCGTGACACCGTGGACAAGGCCAATGCGTTTCAGCGGATCGGCAATGCTTTTGCCCGGTGGCTGGGATGAGCCCCGGGCGCTTCATCACACTTGAGGGCGGCGAAGGGGCAGGAAAATCGACACAGGCAGGTTTGCTCGCCGATGCCTTGCGCGAGCACGGCCTGACGGTTGTGGTTACACGCGAACCGGGCGGCACCAGCGGCGCCGAAGCGATCCGTGCGCTCTTGCTCGGCAATGAACACGATTGGGGCGCAAGGGCAGAGTGCCTGCTGTTCGCTGCCGCGCGCGCTGATCATGTGGAAAGATTGATCCGCCCGGCGATTGCAGCGGGCGCATGGGTGGTATGCGACCGTTTCCTCGATTCCTCGCGCGCTTATCAGGGCGGGGAGGGCGGCCTTGATGATGCCGACATCCTTGCCGCGCACAAGGTGGGCTCGTGCAGCCTGCTGCCCGATCGCACCATTCTCTTGCAAGCGCGCGAGGATGCTGTCCTGCAACGGCTGCAAGCCCGCGACGGCGATAATTCAGACAGGATCGGTGGCCGGCCACTCTCTTATCATCGCGAGGTCGCGGCGCGTTTCGCCCGTTTTGCTGAGCAGGAGCCCGAGCGCTTTGCCTGCATTGATGCTGAAGGCTCTCCGGAGCGGGTGCATCGCCGGATCATGGACAGTCTGGCAAGTTTGCTGGAACTGCGCGAATGAGCGGCGCGGAATATATCGGCCACGGCGATGCCTGGGCCCAGTGGCACCGCGCGCTTGCGGGCTCGCGGATGCATCATGGCTGGATTCTTTCAGGGCGGCGCGGCGTTGGCAAATCAGCTTTTGCCCGGGCTGCAGCGCGCGAGTGGGTGGCGCAGGACGGAATTGCCCAGCCTGCCGGCGAACATCCCGATATCCTCTACATCACCCATCCCCCCAAGGATGACAAGGAAGCAAAGAAGCGCGCCGATGGCAGAGCTTTCGAGATCGCGCGCAATATCCGCATCGACCAGATCCGCCAGTTGCAGCACCGCCTGCACACGCGCCCCAGCTTGGGCGACCGGCGCGCGGTGATCATTGATCCGGCGGATGATATGGAGAAATCCACCGCGAACGCGCTGCTCAAAAGCCTCGAGGAGCCGCCCACGGGCACGATATTCCTGCTTGTCACCCACCGTATCGGCAGGCTCTTGCCCACCATCCGTTCCAGGTGCCGCGTGCTCAGCTTTCCCGAGGTCAATGCAAGCGACATGCAGGCCGTGCTCGCACGCGAAGCGCCGCAAGTGTCGAGTGAGGAGCGCGATGCCGCCATTGCTGCCGCTAGCGGCTCTCCGGGCGCAGCGATAGATTTTGTCGAACTGGGTCTTGGCCGGATCCATAATCTGATGCGCCGCATTGCGCAGGAAGGCGACCCCAGCTTTGCCTTGCGCGGGGAACTGGCGGCAGCACTTGGCGCGCGGCCTGATCGCAAGCGGCAACTGGCTACCCTCGAACTCGCGCGCGCGGTCATCGCGGACAGGCTGAAGCATGTCGAACGCAGGCATATCCCCGCGCTCGTCGAAACCCATGCCGAAATCGTTCGCCTCGCAGCGCAGGCGCCAACCGCCAATTTCGATGCCGGAATGCTGATCATGCAAATCGGCACCTTGCTCACCCACATCGCCGTCCCTAGGGAATTGGCCAATGGCTGATCCTTTCTATCTCACCACCGCGATTCACTATCCCAATGGCCGCCCGCATATCGGCCACGCCTATGAGACGATTGCGGCAGATGTGCTCGCGCGCTTTCACCGGCTGATGGGGCGCGAGGTGCGCTTCCAGACTGGCACGGACGAACACGGGCTCAAGATGGCGCAGAAGGCGCGCGATCTGGGCGTTTCGCCGCGTCAACTTGCTGATGAAATGTCGGGATATTTCAAGGAATTGTTCGACAAGCTTGGTATCAGCTATGATCGCTTTATCCGCACCACGGAGGACGATCATCACCGCGCCAGTCAGGCGATCTGGCAGCGCATGGCGGCCAAGGGCGATCTTTATCTTGACCGCTATGAGGGCTGGTATTCGGTTCGTGATGAAGCTTTCTACGAGGAAAGCGAGCTGAGCGAAGGCGAGGGGGGCGAGAAGCTTTCGCCCCAAGGCACTCCCGTCGAATGGACAGCGGAGGAAACATGGTTCTTCCGCCTTTCGGCCTATCAGGAAAAATTGCTCGCTTTGTTCGAGGAAAATCCTGGCTTCATTCGTCCGGATAGCCGCCGCAACGAGGTGATGCGTTTTGTCGAAGGGGGCCTTCGCGATCTTTCCGTCAGCCGGACGAGCTTCGATTGGGGCGTGAAAGTGCCCGATGCCGATGGCCATGTGATGTATGTCTGGGTCGATGCGCTGACCAATTATCTCACCGGGCTGGGGTTCCCTGACGAGACGCCCGAAATGGCCAAGTTCTGGCCTGCAGACGTGCATCTCATCGGCAAGGACATCACGCGGTTTCACGCGGTCTACTGGCCCGCCTTCCTCATGAGCGCGGATATAGCCCTGCCCAAGCAGGTCTTTGCCCATGGCTTCCTGCTCAATCGCGGGCAAAAGGAATCAAAGTCGCTAGGCAATGTCACCGATCCGGGGCACCTGATCGAACTATATGGCGTGGATGTGCTGCGCTATTTCCTGCTGCGCGAATTCACTTTCGGGCAGGATGGCAGCTATTCCCCGGAAGCCATTGTAAACAGGGCAAATTCCGAGCTGGCGAACAGTTTCGGCAATCTCGCTCAGCGCACTCTGAGCCAGGTGTTCAAGAATTGCGACGGCAATCTGCCGGCCATTTCCAGTCATGCGCAGGCTGATAGCGACCTGTTCGCGCATGTCGACCGCGTGGTGCGCAGCGAAATGCCGCAGGCCTACAGTGATCTAGCCTTCGCGCAGGCCCTCGAAAGCTGGATGGGCGCTGTCTTTGCCTGCAACGCCTATATTGACACCGCCGCACCTTGGTCGCTCAAGAAGACCGATCCTGCACGGATGGAGACCGTGCTGGCCACACTGTACATCTGTATCGCGCAGCTTGCAGTGTCGGTGCAGCCAGTGATGCCGGGTTCTATGGCCAGGCTGCTGGATGCGATGGGAATTGCCCCGGAACTGCGCACATTCGCAGCGATTGGCTCTCACTGGTATTCACCGTTGGCGGAGAGCGACTACCGGCTGGAGCAGCCGGTAGGCATCTTCCCCCGGCTCGAACAGCCTCAAACGGAAGCCGTGTGATGCTCATCGATAGCCATTGCCACCTCGTTTATGAGGGGCTGGTGGAGGATCAGGCTGGCGCGCTTGAGCGGGCGCGGGCAGTGGGCGTCACCGGTTTTCTCAACATCTCGACGCGTGAGCGCGAATGGCGCGACGTGGTGCTGGTGGCCGAGCGCGAGGCCGATGTCTGGGCGACAGTTGGCATTCACCCGCATGAAGCCGATCATCACGCCGATCTGGGCGCGAATGTGCTGCGCGAAGCCGCGCGCCACCCGCGCGTGATAGGTATCGGTGAAAGCGGCCTCGATTATTACTACGATAAATCGGACCGCGCGGTGCAGCGCGATCTCTTCCGCATGCATATTGCCATCGCACGCGAAACGGGCCTGCCGATCGTGATCCATATGCGCGATGCGGAAGACGATACGCTTCAAATTCTCCGCGAGGAGAAGGGAAGGGGCCATTTTCCCGCACTGATCCATTGTTTCACTGCCACGCCAGCCTTTGGCAAGGCGGTGCTCGAGCTGGGTCTCACAATCTCGCTATCGGGCATAGTCACTTTCAAGAATGCACGCGAACTACAGGAATTTGCTAAGGAAATTCCGGCTGACCGGCTGCTTGTAGAAACCGACAGCCCGTTCCTCGCGCCAGTCCCGCATCGCGGAAAGACCTGCGAACCTGCCTATGTCCGCAACACAGCCGAATTTGTGGCGCAATTGCGCGGCGAGGATCTGAAAACGCTCGCCGAAAATACCTCGCGGAATTTCTTTGCCCTGTTTTCCAAAGCGCAGGCGACCGGCATGGCGAGCGCGAAATGAAGGTTATCGTGCTTGGCTGCGGCACCTCGACCGGCGTGCCGCGCATTGGCAATCACTGGGGAGAATGCGATCCTAACGAGCCGCGCAACCGGCGCTCACGCGTTTCGGTGATCGTTGAGAGCAACAATGGCGCGCGGCTGCTGGTCGACACATCAACTGACCTGCGCCATCAATTGCTCGCCAATGACATCGGCAAGGTTGATGCAGTGTTCTGGACGCATGATCACGCCGACCACTGTCATGGCATAGATGATCTGCGGCCGATGCGCTTCGGGCGCGCGGCGCCGATCCCGGGCTTTGGCTCGCGTAACACGGTATCGCGCCTGCGCCACCGCTTCAGCTATGTTTTCTCGGGCGAATTCGGCTATTCGACGATTGTTGAACTCAGCACGCTGGAGAATATCCGCATCCTGGCCGGCTTTGGTGTGGATTCGCTCGAGATGCCGCACGGGCCGACCACGAGCACAGCTTTTCGCTTCGAAGCTGATGGAAAATCAATAGCATACGCAACAGACTTCAGCGAAGTTACCGATGAGATGGTGGCCTTTCTCCGAGGCGTTGATGTCCTGGTGACCGATTGCTTGCGGCGCGAACCGCATCCAACGCATGCGCATCTGGGCATGGCTCTGGACCTTGCGAAAAGCTGCGGCGCAAAAAAGACGGTCTTGACCCATCTGGATATCAGCATGGATTATCGCACATTGAGCGAGGAAGTGCCGGCGGGTGTGATGGTCGGCTATGATGGAATGGTGGTGGATGCATGAGCGAATATGCGCTGGTTTCCTTGGTAGCCATGCTTGGCTGGCTTGTTCTTGTGGCCTTCGGGTATCGCTCGTTCCGCGTCGACGGACGCAAGACGCTGAGCATGGTGATGATCTGGTTGGGATTGTTTGTCCTAGTGATCCTCGCTTTCACATGGTTTTCATAATGGGGGCCATGAGGAGCGGACCAGCAACCAACAGCAAGCCACCATTCATTATTTTACATAATATATATTATCAATCCAAAGGTGCAATGTGAACGAGCGCCAGATCGACCGCCTCCTCTCCATCATGGCGCGCTTGCGCGATCCGGAAACGGGATGCGAATGGGACCTTGCGCAAAACTTTGCGACAATTGCGCCCTATACCATCGAGGAAGCTTACGAAGTCGCCGATGCGATTGAGCGTGGCGACATGAATGACTTGCGCGGCGAGCTCGGCGATCTTCTGCTACAGGTCGTGTTTCACGCCCGCATGGCCGAGGAAATCGGCCAGTTCACTTTCGAGGACGTGGCCAAGGCGATCAGCGACAAGATGGAAGCGCGCCATCCGCACATTTTTGGCAACGAGGATGGCACGATGGGCGAAGCGCGATGGGAGGCCTTGAAGGCGGCCGAGCGCGAACAGAGCGGCGCGACAAGCGCGATGGACGGCGTTGCCAATGCCCTGCCCGCACTGCTGCGCTCGCATAAATTGCAGAAGCGCGCCGCGCGCATCGGCTTTGAATGGGATGATGTGGAAGGCCCGATCGAAAAGCTCGCCGAGGAAGTTGCCGAATTGAAGTCAGCACGCAGTGATGAGGAACGCCTGATGGAAGCCGGCGATGTCCTGTTCAGCGCCGTCAACATCGTGCGCCGTTTCGGCGTTGATCCCGAGGCGGCCTTGCGCGCCTCCAATGCGAAATTCGAGCAACGTTTCCGCGCTATGGAACTTCTCGCGGGGAAAGGCGGCAAGGATTTCGCCGCGCTGCCGCTGGAGGCTCAGGAAAGCTACTGGCTGCAGGTCAAAGCTGACGAAACAGGCGCTTAGCCTGTTTCCATCTGACTGACGAATTGGCCGCGCTCCTTTGCACCAAGGCGCACCCTGATGTGCCGCATGGGCCCCTCGGCATCTTCCCCGGCATCTCGATCTTCCAGAACTTCGCCATGCGAATAGAGCCATGCGATTCGCGCGCCATCGCCTGCTGGCAAGGTGATCTCCTGCACGCTAGAGCCGATCATCAGTTCTTCGGAAAGTCGCTTCAAGAGCGCATCGACACCAAACCCGGTGATCGCTGAAATCGGCACCACATCGTCACGCTGCGCCGCGATATCGGCAAGTTCGTCGCGCACATCGTCGGCGACGAGATCCCATTTGTTCCAGATTTCGAGTATCGGCATCTCCGAAACGCCATCCTCGACGCCAAGCACGCCAAGATCGGTAAGCACGCGGATCACTTGCTGCTTTTGTGCAGCACTGTCGGGATTGGCGATGTCGCGCACATGGACGATGACGTCGGCCGCAGTGACCTCTTCCAGCGTCGCGCGAAAAGCGGCGACCAATTGCGTGGGCAGGTCCGAGATGAACCCTACCGTATCGGACACGATGGCTTTCTCGACACCGGGCAGTGCGATGGCCCGCATTGTCGGATCAAGTGTGGCGAAGAGCATGTCCTCAGCCATCACTTGAGCGCCTGTCAAATGATTGAAAAGCGTGGATTTCCCGGCGTTGGTATAGCCGACAAGCGCGATCACCGGCCACGGTGCCCTGCCCCGCCGCCTGCGACGCGGCCTTCCTCTCGCCCGACGGCGCCCAGCCCTGCCCCGCCGCCGCCGATGCAATTCACGGGTTTTTCGAACCTGTTCGAGCTCGCGCCGCAATTTGGCCATGCGGTCACGGATCATCCGCCGGTCAGCTTCGATCTGGGTTTCGCCCGGACCGCCAAGGAAGCCGAAGCCGCCGCGCTGCCGCTCCAGATGGGTCCAGCTGCGCACAAGTCGGCTTTGCTGATAATCGAGATGGGCAAGTTCGACCTGCAAACGGCCTTCTGCGGTCGCGGCGCGTTCGCCAAAGATTTCCAGGATCAGACCGGTCCGGTCGATCACTTTGCGCTTGAGATCTTCTTCCAGATTGCGCTGCTGGATGGGCGAAAGCGCACCGTCGATGATAACGAGTTCCGCCTCGTGCAGTTCGCAGTCGGTCTTGATCCGCTCGACCTGCCCTGCCCCGAACAGTGTGTTGGGCCGGACCTCGCGGATCGCGATGATCTGCGCGTCGGCAATGACGAGCCCGATTGCCATCGCCAGACCGCGCGCTTCCTCAAGCCGCGCCTCGGTGTCTTCGCCGAGGCGCTGACCCCTGATCTGAGGGCACAAGACGAGAGCGCGCGCGCCGCGCGTCACTTCGCCACTAATGTCGTCATTTTCAAAAATCAGGCAGCTTCTTCTTCGACGTCGTCGCTTTCGCCATCATCCAGATCGGCGCTGAGATCAACCGGATCGGCAGGCTGAATGGTCGAAACGGCGTGCTTGTAAGCCAGTTGGACGAAACCTTCGCGCTCAAGCATCGTCGAGAACTGATCGAATGCCGCGATGCGCCCCTGAAGCATGACGCCATTTACCAGAAACATCGTCACTTGCACTTCAGCTTCACGCACGCTGGAAAGGAACACATCCTGCAACAGGCGCTGCTTGCGGTTCACTTCAGCAGTGCTGAACATGGCAGCATCAATCGGTTGGCCGGGCATGATTGTGGAGATGGCATGCTTGTAAACCAGCTGCGCCTGTCCATCGCGGCGCAGAAGAATGGAGAAGTTGTCAAACCAGGTGACGATCCCCTGCAACTTGACGCCCTTCACCAGGAACATGGTCACAGGCGTCTTGTCGCGCCGGAGATGATTGAGGAAGGCATCCTGCAAATTGCCGCCTTTCACTACCGAGGCCGCAGATGAAGCCGCCGCCGACACGCTCTTAGGTGGCGGAGACGCGGAACGTGCGCGGGCGGAAAGGGTGCCTTTGGTCATTGATTTGACTCCATACTGTTTTTGGCGCTCAAAGACGCATTCTGGCCTGCTCACATTACGATTGTCAGTCAGGCCGAATTATTCTTCGCACTTGCAGCAAACGGTGTGCGATTGCAATTAGAAACTTATGGAATGCATAAGGATCAGTCGCTTGAGTCACTGTCCCGCTCGTTCATCCCAAGCAACTTCAACTTGCGATGGAGTGCCGAACGCTCCATCCCGATAAACCCGGCAGTCTTCGAGATGTTCCCCGAAAATCGCCTGATCTGGATGCGCAGATATTCCCGCTCGAAGCTTTCGCGCGCTTCTCGCAGCGGGACGCCCATCAGCGAGGTCATGCCGCCGCCGGTTTCCTCGCTGCCGCCGATTATTTCCGGCGGGAGCATGTCTGTGGG
>DAIQNS010000077.1:0-9180 GCA_036788315.1 Alteraurantiacibacter sp.
TTTTCCGGGTCGCCGACTTCGGGCAGGCTTTCGAACAATTCGGCCAGCAGCCACAAGAGGAAGGTCGCGTAAAGCTTGGGGCTGCGCATCAGCTGATCGGCGGCGAGCACATTGACATAGCCGCGCCCGTTTTCGTCCACGTGCAGGAAATCGTCGATCTCGAGCGCGGGTTCGCCAAAAAACTTGTCAGCCCCTTGCGATTCAAAGCTCAGAAGCTGGCGCTGGATCGAGCCGACGCTGGCCCTGGTGACATTGCCGTATTGCGCGGTCAACACCTCGACATTTTGCGCCGACCACAAGAGCATCGCCTGCAAATCGGCAAAATCGAGCAGCAGCAGGCCGTTCTCATCGGCATAGCGGAAGACGATTTGCAACACGCCTTCCTGCGTGTCGTTGAGATCGAGCAGGCGCGCGAGCAGCAGCGGCCCCATTTCCGACACGGTGGTGCGCACCGGATGCCCTTGCTCGCCGTAAAGATCCCAGAATATCACGGGGTTGTCCGAATAGGCGAAGTCCGCCATGCCGAGCTCCTTCGCCCGGCCTTCGAGCTTGTCGGCATGCTTGAAGGTGGGCGAGCCCGGCATGGCAATGCCCGACAGATCGCCTTTCACATCGGCGACGAACACCGGCACTCCGGCAGCGGAGAAGCTTTCGGCCATGCCTTGCAGCGTCACGGTCTTGCCAGTGCCGGTGGCGCCTGCGACAAGGCCGTGGCGATTGGACCGCGACAGCGCCAGCGCCTGGCGCTCCCCATCAACATCATTGCCGAGAAAAATATCGCTCATTGGCTGTCATTGCCCTTCCGTCAGAACCCGCGGCAAGACTGGCTTGGCGCTCGGCTGCGGTCAAGCAATAGACACACGCGTCCTTTTCGCTAGAGCGGGAACGATGGACAAGGCCGCTCCCTTTGTGCTGCTCGATGACGCCCGCGCGCAGGGCGCGAGCGATGCGCTCCTGTACGAAAACCCGCGCGAAATCTTCATCGCGCGCCAGCCCGGCGAAGTGCTTGGCATGCTGTTCGCCGCCGAAGAAGCGCGCATGGCGAGCGGCGGGCATCTGGCGGGCTATCTGGCGTATGAAGCGGGGCTGGCGATGGAAGCGAAGCTCGCGCCGCTCGCCGCGCGCCGCAGCGGGGCCGACGGGCCGCTCTTGTGGTTCGGCCTGTTCGATGAACCCACCCGCATTGCCGCTGCCGATATGCCCTCCTGGCTTGCGCAGCGCAGCAATGGCGAGGCTTCGATTGGCCCGATGGTTCCGCAAATCGCGCTCGCCGAATATCTCGCCGCATTCGACAGGCTGCAGGCCGCGATCACGGCAGGGGATATCTATCAGGCGAACCTCACTTTCCCGCTCGCAGGCCCGGCGAGAGGCGATCCGCTCGCACTTTACGCAGCAATCCGGCCCGATGCGGGCGCGGGCTATGGCGGGCTGATTTTCGACGGCGCGCATTGGCTCTTGTCGTTCAGTCCGGAACTTTTCGTCTCACTCAAAGGCAGCGCGGCGCGCGTGAAGCCGATGAAAGGCACGCGCCCGCGCGCCGCCGACAAGGCTGCGGATTGTGCGCTCAGAAATGAACTCGCCGGAAGCGTGAAAGACAAGGCCGAGAACCTGATGATCGTTGACCTGATGCGCAACGATCTCAGCCGCGTCTCCGAGCCCGGCAGCGTGAGCGTCGATACGCCCTTTGCAGTCGAAACCTATCCCACGGTGCACCAGATGGTCTCGACCGTGCATTCGCGGCTTGCCGAGGGCAAGGGCGCGGTCGATCTGCTCCGCGCGCTGTTTCCCTGCGGCTCGATCACCGGCGCGCCCAAGATCCGCGCGATGGAACTGATCGATGCGCTCGAACGCGATGCGCGCGGGCCTTATTGCGGCGCGATCGGCAGGATCGGCGCGGACGGCGATGCGGCGTTCAACGTCGCGATCCGCACGATCCGCCTCGCGCCGGGCGAGAACGCACGGCACAAGGCGGTGATGGGCGTGGGCGGCGCGATTGTCGCGGATAGCGATGCGATGGGCGAATGGCGCGAATGCCTGATCAAAGGCGCATTCGTGCGCGGGGCCGCAGGCGGCCACGATCTGATCGAGACCATGCGCTTCGATGCCGAGGAGGGCATTCCCCTGCTCGAAGGCCATCTTGCACGCTTGAAGGCGAGCGCGACTGAACTGGGCTTTGCCTTCGACCGGCACGAGGCGCGCAACCGCATTCAGGCGCTGTGCTTCGATCTCGAAGACAACGCGAAACTGCGCCTCGTGCTCGCGCGCAGCGGGGCGATTGCGCTGGAAGTCCAGCCTTTGCCTGAGCCGCTTGCCGTGCCTGCGCGATGTCTGGCGCTGCCACATCCCACGAGCGCAAACGACTGGCGCTTGCGGCACAAGACCACCGACCGCTGCTTTTACGAAGAGGCGCTCGCCATGGCGCGCAAGGCGGGTGCTGACGAGGCGCTGCTGGTGCGCGAGGACGGGCAATTGAGCGAGGGGTGCTGGACCAGTGTTTTTGTCGAGCGCGGCGGCATTTTGCTCACCCCGCCGCTCGCGCTCGGCCTGCTGCCCGGCGTGCTGCGCGCTTCACTGATCGAGTCTGGCCGCGCACGCGAAGCAGCGCTGAGCCTCGCTGATCTGAGCGAAGGTTTCTTCATCGGCAACGCGCTGCGCGGCCTGATGCCTGCCAAGGTGACAACAGCATGAGCCACGCTTTCCTTTCTGCGGCGCTGCGGCGCATTGAAGCTTCGCCCACGACCGCGATGACCGACCGGGCTGCGCAGCTTCGCTCAGAGGGCCGCGATATGATTTCGCTGTCAGTGGGCGAGCCCGATTTCGATACGCCCGCGCATGTCCTCCAGGCCGCCAAGGCCGCGCTCGATGCGGGCGAAACGCGTTATACGCCGGTCGCGGGAACGCTTGCCCTGCGCGAAGCCGCGGCGCTGCATTACCGGCGCGATCTGGGGATTGCCTGCACGGCGCAGGACGTGATCGTGACCGCAGGGGGCAAGCAGGCGCTGTTTTTTGCCTTTGCCGCCACGCTCAATGCAGGGGACGAGGTGATCGTGCCCAGTCCCTGGTGGGTCAGCTATCCGCAAATGGTGCGCTATGCCGGTGGGCGCGTGGTCCCGCTGATCACCCATCCGCATGAGGGGTTTCGCTTCGATCCGGGCGATTTCGAGGCGTTGATCACGCCAAGCACCAAATGGCTGGTGCTCAATTCGCCGGGCAATCCGACCGGCGCGGTGTTCGGCGCGAAAATGCTCGATGGCCTTGCCGGAGTGCTGCGCCGCCATCCGCAAGTCCTCGTGATGAGCGATGATATCTACGCGCCGCTGATCTACACCGATGCGCCGCATGTCACGCTCGCCGCGCGCCATCCCGACCTCGCGGACCGCATCTGCACTATTTCGGGCGTGTCAAAGAGCCACGCGATGACCGGCTTTCGCATCGGCTTTGCTACCGGGCCGGACTGGTTGATCGCCGCGATGATCAAGCTGCAAAGCAACGCCTGCGGCAATCCTGCCGCGCCGAGCCAGGCGGCAGCACTCGCCGCGCTCACCGGGTCGCAGGATTTCCTCCTCGAATGGCGCGAGATATTCCGGCGGCGGCGCGATCTGGTAGTGAGCGCTGTCAATGCGATTGACGGGCTTTCTACCCCTGTGCCCGAGGGTGCGTTCTATTGTTTCGTCGATGCCCGGCCGCTCATGGCGCGCTTTGGCGGCGACGATACCAAGCTCGCGCTGCATCTGCTCGATCACGGCGTGGCGGTGGTTGCGGCAAGCGGGTTTGGCGCGAAGAACGGCTTTCGCATCAGCTTTGCCGCCTCCGAGGAAACGCTGACCGAGGCCATGGCGCGCATTGCCCGGGCTTTGGCTTAGCCCCTATCGCAAGCGCGCGCCTTCGGGCATGGGCTGCGCATGATACAAATTCCGATCCTGTATGAAGACGGCGAAGCGCTGGTGATCGACAAGCCCGCTGGGCTTCCGGTCGATTTGCCCAAGCGCGGCGGCAGCTCGCTCGAAGATCATCTCGAAGCGCTCAAATTCGGGTTCCAGCGCGCGCCTGTCGCGGTGCACCGGATCGATCAGGATACCAGCGGTTGCCTGCTGCTCGCGCGCAATCCCAAGGCGCTAAAGCGCTTCAACGCGGCATTCGAGGCGCGCACGGTCGAAAAATTCTATTGCGGCATCATCGCCAAGCCACTGGCCGAGACCGAGGGCACGATCGAGCTCTCGCTCGCCAAGATCAGCTCCGAAGCGCGCGGCTGGCGCATGATTGCCGCGAAGAAGGGCAAGCCTGCCATCTCGCACTGGCGCAAGCTTGCCGAATTGCCCGGCGGCCTCACCCTGGTCGAATTCCGCCCCGAAACCGGGCGCACACATCAATTGCGCGTGCATGCAGAGCTCGGCCTTGGCGCGGCGCTCCTGGGCGACCCGATCTATGGTCACAAAGATGCCCGGACCCTTCGCACCATGCTCCATGCCAGCCGGCTGGTCGTGCACCGCGCGGGCAAACCGAGCATTTCGGCAAGCGCGCCGCTGCCTGCAGATTTCACCACGCTGGGCGCCACCGACGAAATGCTCAGCCATGGCTAGGGTGATCGAGCGCGCCATGGCGATTGCCGAGGAGGCGTTCATTACCGCCTCGGGGCCGGGCGGGCAGAACGTCAACAAGGTCGCCACGGCGGTGCAATTGCGCGTCAACATCTATGCGCTCGGCCTCACGCCCGCCGTGTTTCACCGGCTCAAGACACTGGCTGGAAGCCGCCTCAATACAGCGGGCGAAATCCTCATCGAGGCGCGCAATCACCGCACGCAGGAAGCCAATCGCCGCGATGCGCGCGAACGGCTGAGCGCACTAATCGAACAAGCCCTGATCGAGCCCAAGAAGCGCGCCAAGACCCGCGTCAACCGGGTCGGCAAGGTGAAGCGGCTGGCAAGCAAGAAAGCGCACGGGCAAAAGAAGGTCACGCGCGGCAAGGTCGATTGGTAGCGCAAGGAGCGCAGCTTGCGGGAATTCTTGACTTCTGCCCGATTCTCTCGCAAAGGCGCGGGCAATCGGGCGGCGCATCGCGTCGCCTCAATTGTTTTCGGGCCGCCATCCTCATTCGTGGGGCCCTTCAGACTGACAAAGGCAAGACCATGGCGAAGCCCGCAACCATCAAGATCCGCCTGAATTCGACCGCGGATACCGGCCACTTCTACGTGACCAAGAAGAACCCGCGCAACCACACCGAGAAATTCGTGTTCCGCAAGTACGATCCGGTGGCGAGGAAGCATGTCGAATACAAGGAAGGCAAGATCAAGTAAGCTGAACATGCGCGCATCCGCGCAGTTCAGTGATTGTTCAAAGCCGCGTGGCTAGCCTGGCACGCATGAGAACTCTTCGCCCCCTTATCGCCCGCCCGCTGATGCTTGTCTTGGCTGGCACGCTCGCCTGTGCACTTCCCGTGAGCCTTGCAGTGCCTGTCGCCGCGCAATCGGCCACAAGCACAGCGCAACTTGACCGCGCAGTCAGGGCCTTGCGCGCCATCACCACGATGAAGGCCGACTTCATCCAGACCGATCGCAACGGCCAGGCCGTTCGCGGCGATTTGACGCTGAAAAATCCGGGCCGCATCCGTTTCGAATATGGCGATGATACCAATATGCTTGTCGTTTCTGACGGGAAGGCGCTCACGCTCATCGATTACGATGTGCAGCAGGTGGAACGCTGGCCGATCAGCAATTCGCCGCTTGGCGCGCTGCTCGATCCCCAGCGCGACGTGCGCCGCTACGGCACGGTGATCCCGAGCAGCAATCCCGATGTCATCGCGATCGAGGTGCACGATGCCGAGCGCCCCGAATACGGCCGCATCCGACTGATCTTTTTAAACCGCCCGGGCGCGCCCGGCGGAATGGAGCTGGCGAGTTGGGTCGCGCTCGATTCGCAGAATACCCGCACCACCATCAGGCTGAGCAATCATCGCTACGGAATGGCCGTGCCCAACAGCACGTTCAACTTCCGCGATCCGCGCCGCACGACCCGTCGCCCGGGATAAACGCTCTGCCGTGCGCGTGTTGCAACTTTGCGACCAAATACGCGGCTTGTTCATTATGGCGAAAGCCAAATCGGGCTAGATCATCAGCAGCAAATCGAGAGATCGAGCCGGGTTTCCCCCCTGTTATCCCGGCCTCTCAGTACCCGGTTTGTGAAGCGTGACGAACGCTCGAAACGAACCCCTGTCCCACCGCCCCCGGGACAGGGGTTTATTCGTTTCATGACCTCTACCAGTTCGCTCACACATTGTGCCCGAGAGCGTCGGAACGCAGCGCACTGCTCGCGGGCCGGTGGCAGCGCAGGCGCAAGCTTGCTGGCAAGACTGCATCCACCTAAGACACCGGGATGGTCACTATCGCCTCCTGGAACATCAATTCCGTTCGCCTGCGCATGCCGATCGTCGAGCGCTTCCTCAAGGAGCAGGCTCCCGACGTGCTGTGCCTGCAGGAAATCAAATGCCAGGAGCACCAGTTCCCCGCGCGCGCCTTTGCCGATCTTGGCTACGGGCATATGGTGGTCCACGGGCAGAAGGGCTATCACGGCGTCGCCACGGTCAGCCGAATTCCCTTGCGCGAATTTTCGCGCCACGATTGGCAGGACAATGGCGAAGCGCGCCATGTCGGGGTCGAATTGCTTGGCGCGGGGCAAGGCATGGTGCTCGAAAACGTCTACGTGCCCGCTGGCGGCGACGAGCCTGACCGCACGATCAATCCCAAATTCGGGCAGAAGCTCGATTTTCTCGAACGCATGACGCGCTGGGCCGACACGATCGAACGGCCCAGGCTGATCGTGGGCGATTTCAATATCGCTCCGCTCGAAAGCGATGTGTGGAACCACAAGCAATTGCTCAAGGTCGTCAGCCACACGCCTATCGAAGTCGAGACGCTCGACCGCTTCCGCAATGCCCACGGCTGGAGCGATATTGGCCGCGAACATATCCTTGCGCCCGAACGCTATTACAGCTGGTGGAGCTACCGCTCGAAGGACTGGCGCGCCAACGACCGCGGGCGGCGGCTCGATCACATGTGGGCCTCGCCCGATCTCGCCAGGCAGGCGCGGCGGCACTGGCTGCTCGAAGACGCGCGCGATTGGGAGCGGCCCTCGGACCATATTCCGCTGATGACCGAATTCGCGCTGTGACCAGCACTCCCTCGCCTTCCCGCCGCATTGCGCAGGCGATTGACGCCTTGCGCCATGGCTGGCCGATCCGCATTGGCGTGGGCGCCGTGCTGCTCCCCATCGAAACCGCGGTGGCGAGCGCGGCATGCGCGCAGTGCCTGCTGATTTCTTCTGCGCGCGCCGCCACCTTGCGGCTCACCAATCAGCGCGAGGCGGTGCGCGGCGCGGACCCGGTGCTGATTCGCAGCGGCGCTCCTGTCAGCCTGCGTGAAGCCTTTGCGATTGCCGATCCCTCGCTCGATCTGCAAAATCCGCTCAAAGGCCCGTTCCTGGCCGAGTCGCTTCCCTGGAGCGAGGATGCGACCACCGCGCTCGAGCTGGCGCGGATTGCCGGGATCCTGCCCGCTTTCATGGTCGATGCGCAGGATGCGGGGGAATTCCAGCAGATCGAGCCGGGCGATCTCCTGGCATGGTCCGCACCTGCCAATCTCGCCATCGCCACGCGCGCGCGCCTGCCCATAGCGCATCACGAGGATGCCGAGATCATCGCCTTTCGCAGCACCAACGACCTGCGCGAACATGTCGCGCTGATCCTGGGGCAGCCCGATTTCGACAAGCCGCCGCTGGTGCGCCTGCATTCGGAATGTCTGACCGGCGATATCTTCGCCAGCCTCAAATGCGATTGCGGCCCGCAACTCGATGCCGCGCTCAAGGCAATGAGCGAGGAAGCCGCGCGAGGCGGTTGGGGCGTGCTGTTGTACATGCGGCAGGAAGGGCGCGGGATCGGCCTTGTCAACAAACTGCGTGCTTATCGCCTGCAGGACGCAGGCTTCGATACGCTCGAAGCCAATCGCCGCCTTGGCCTGCCCGAGGAAGCGCGCGATTTCCCGCTCGCCGCGCGCATGCTCGATCTGCTCGGCGTGCACTCAGCACGGCTGATGACGAACAATCCGCAGAAAGTCGCCGCGCTCGAAGATGCCGGCGTCAGCGTGATCGAACGCGTCGCGCACCAACTCCCCGCCAATCCGCACAACGCCCGCTATCTTGCCACCAAGCGCGACAAGGCGGGGCATTTGCTGCGCTGATCAGCGCCGCGCGAAAGCGCTAACGCCGCGGCTCAGCGTATTCTCGCCAATGCCCGTCATATCGCCAGACCAGTCGCCGACGAACACGCTATTGCGCTCCACGCCGGTTGCCAGCCGCGCGTCATTGCCTGCGACGAGCAGTTCGGCCGAGCTGTGCCACTGCGCTTCGGGCGCGACGGCGATGAAGGTCGAATAGTTCTCCTTGTCCGCGCCCTGCACAAACCAGTTGTTGGTAATCTGCCCGCCTGCGCCTGCGCTGAGGTCGATCATGTAATTGGTCGCCCGCCCGCGCGAATCGTCGAAGCTGTTGCTCGCGATCGAGACCGCGATGGCGCGGGTCTTCACATAATGTCCGCCGCGCCCCTGCTCGAAGCGGCTGCGGGTGATGCGCAATTCGCCAAATTCCCCGGTATAGACCGAATGCGCGCAGCCCCCGCCGCCTTCGCATGTGCCAAGCCGCGAGAAGGTCGAACGGTCGATGACAATGCGCGCCTGCGGATCGTTCGCGGTGAGGATGCCCTGCTGGCTGTCGCGAAACCAGCTTTCGGCCACCGTTAGATCGCTCTTCTCGAGGCGGATCCCCGCGCCATTGTAATCGGGCACGCGCATGTTTTCGAAGATGATACCCGACACTTCCGCCCCCGCCCCGCGCAGCACCAGTGCCGCCTTGCCCTCGCAGGCAACGCCGTCAAACACCACTGAGCCCGGCTCTGCTGCAAGATAGGAGATGAAGCCGCGTTCCTGCACCGCGCATTGCGGATATCGTCCCGGCGCAATCGCAATCGTGCCGCGCGCATCGCCGATCGCGTTGACGGCATCCTGCAGGCGGTCAAACCCCTGCCCCGTCTCGCTCACGGTGAACGGCGCGGAGCGGCCTTGCGCGAGGCCAGCGCTGAGCGGGATCGCCGCAAGCACAGCGCCGGACAGCACCGCGGCAAGCGTGAGCGCAAGG
>DAIQNS010000078.1:0-1178 GCA_036788315.1 Alteraurantiacibacter sp.
GCTGTCGCCGCTGGCATAGGCCCCCGAGAGGCGGAAACGCATCCAGTCCTTGTCATAGCTCAATTCGAGCGCGCCGAACTGCGCATTGATATCGGCAGGGCGGCTGGTGAAGAAATTGTTCCGGTCTTCGCCCAGCGCCCAATACAAGCTGCCCGAGACATTGATCCGGCCTATCCGGCCATCGGCATTGTAGCCCAGATAGACCACATCATATTCGCGCCCGCGCAAATCGCCCAGCAAGGCGGGGCGCACCGGGAAGCCATTGTCATCAATCTCGACGTCATTGCGTTCGCGGTTCATGTTGTAGACCACGGTAATCTGGCTGGTCAGCGCCGGGATCAGGAAATCCTGCCGGTAGGCATTGGCCATGAAAACATAGTCTTTGCGCGGCGTCTGCACGACCGAATTGAGGCCCGAATTCGTATCTTTTTCGAGGCGCCAGAACGCGCCGAGATTGTACTGGAAGCGGTTGTTGTCGCGCGTGCCGAACAGGCGGAAACCGAGCTGGTTGTCGTTGAACAGAAACCCGCGAAAATCGGCCTGCATCGGCTGGATACCAATGCGGAAACTGTCGAAATCGTACCGCACCGACGTGTTGCGGATATGGTAATCGAAGAAGGCTTCCTGCACGCCCAGGAAATGATCGGTGCGGTGGCTCGGCGCGCTGGGTTCGACGAGCAGTACGCGCCGTTCGGGCACATCGACATGGTTGATGTTGTACGCCAGCGTCAGGCGGTATTCGACATCGGGCGGCTTGTACGCAGTGGAGCCCTTGATCAGCGCGAAACCGGCGATGAAGGTCTGTGAGAATACAGGCGAAAAGGTATTTCCGAACACATCGAGCCGGTCGGGGTCTTCGGTGGTCTGCACACCTACCGGAATGGGGAAGCTGCGCGGCTCGAACACGCTGTCGCTGATCAGATTGGCGACGAAGAACCATTCGTTCTGCGCCTTCAGCCCGAGGAAAGCGGGCGTCCGGCACTTGGCGCTGCCGTAGGGCGCAGGCTCTCCCCGCGCGGCGGCTTCCTCGCGCAGGAGGCGGCGGCGTTCGTGCTCCTCCTCTGACGGGATGCAGAGCGGCCGGTCGCCCTTGTAGGTGTTCTGATTATAGGGATCGTACCATTTCTCGGTCACCAGCCCGAGGCTCTGGATAAGGCGCCAGCGGTCGGGGATCGGGA
>DAIQNS010000078.1:1188-3844 GCA_036788315.1 Alteraurantiacibacter sp.
CGCGCACGGCGCCGGGATTGTCCTGCGTGATGGCCTCGGGCAATTCGGCATTGAAGCCGGGGCGGCGGCGTCCTTCGATCACGCCCGGATCGAGCGGCTCGGCTTCTTCGAGTGCAGTGCCCAGACCGCCGGGCGGGCGCGCAGTTTCTTCTTGTGCTTCGGACGGGACTTGCGCTGGCGAGGGTGGCGCCTCAGCCATCTGCAAGGCCAGCAGCATAGCGAGCGCGCTGCCCATCACAGCCCCTCGCAGACATTCTGCGACGAATCGCCGAGGAACGGGGCAAAGGGGCAACTGATATAGCGCAGCCGCACAAGCCGTCCGTTGACATTGACCTGAATGCGGTCGGCACGAATGTCCTTTGGCGCATTGCCGATCGTGCCGAGGCGCAATCCGGCATTGTGCAGCCCGAGGAAGCTGACCATGTCATCCTGATCGATCCCGTCGCCCGAGACGCCAATTCCGCCGACAAGCTGATTGCCGCGATAGATCGGCACCGAACCGGGGAAAATCTGGATACCATTGGCGAGACGCCGCTGCCCCGGCGCAGCTTCAGGAACCTGCGTGCAGCCGACCGCGGTATCGGGCGAAATGCCGCCCGATTGCACATGCGCGACATGCTGCGCCAGATTGGCGATCACGAGATCGGTTTGCAGGCCCACGGCAAAAGGGCTGAACTGGCTGGTGTTGGCAACCGATAGCGGCCCCGGCGGCGTGCCGACTTCGCCATCGGGGAAATAGGGCCGCGCCAGATTGCCGCCCGAGCGATCGGCAAAGGCGGTGCCGCCGGTCAGCGCAGCAGGGTCGCCGAGGAAAGTGCGTACACGCTGCACATAGGCGGCGACATTGGCGATGCCGGGGATAGTGGGCACGGCGGACAATTGCTGCGCCGCGACAGCACTGGAGAAGAAAGTCGCCGTGCGGGCCTTCTGCAAGCTCACATCGGTGCCGAAGATGGGGCCATCTGGCGTGCGCACAATGCCAAGGATGGAGCCATGCGTGTCGACAATCGAAACGCTCGCCTGCATGCGGCTGTCCAAGGGGCGGCGGATTTGCGCGCGCGCACGGGACAGCACGCCGAAAGCTTCCTCGAGGATGGCGCGCACTTCGGCCTGCGTCAGCGGCTGCGGCACGCTGGCTGCATCGGTGCCGCCGCGCGGCGGATAGCGCGGGTTGCCATTGCCGTCGGTCAGGATGAACGCCTCGCTGGTGGCAAATTCGCCAGCCTGCGCCGCGCGCATGCCCGAGGCTTCGCTGCCATAGGGAATGCCTGGGAGGATCGTCCCGTTGCTGTAGCCGGTGATCGCTAGCAGGCTGCCGATGGTGCCATTGATGGCCGCAAAACTGGTCGTGGCAGGGCCGATCTCGCCCACGCTCACATCGCTGAACCTGAGCGCCGTGCCGTCGACGAAGATGCGTTCCGCGCGAATGTCGAGGGGCGGCATGAAGCCCTGAATGCCTGCCAGCGCGATGGCTTCTTCGCGATCATTATCGATATCGAGGATATTGGCATCGAAGCCGTAATCCCCGTCGCCCATCACGCCTATGCCGCCGACCACCACGCCGTTCTTGTAAATCGGCAAGCCGCCCGGATCAGCCGCAAGCCCGAGCGGCGAGCGCTTGGGCCCGATCAGCGCGCCCGCGCCGCCGCCAGGGGCAAAGCGCGCGGAGAGGTCCGAGCAAGGTAATTGGCTGAACTGCACGCCGAACAAGGGGCCGCTTTCGAGGCCCACTGTGGTGGGCGCTGGTGGGAAGTGCTCCTGCACGATCTGGCTTGCGGTGCGGCTCGAGAAAGCATTGCCGCTGCTCGAAAGATAGGCCCCGGTAATCGCCTTGGCGATGGCTCCGGCCGCAGCAGGCACAGTGACGCCTTGCAGCCCGATGGTATTGCCCGCCGCAGATGTGCCGCCAAGTTGCGCGCGGCTGATCAGGGCATCGGGGTTCGCACCGTTCATCGCGAACACGCCGAGCACATTGCCCACCCGGTCGGTCACCGCGATTACCGAGGGCAGTCCGCGCGCCTGCGCTTCGCCCACGGCCTGCGCGATAATCTGCTGCACATCGGCCACCGAAAGCGATTCCTGCGCGGGCGCGAGATAGAGCGTGCCCGGCGGTGTGGGCGTTGGCGCGGGCGCGGGGCCGCCGCCATTTCCACCGCCATTGCCGCCATCGCCGCCGCCGCACGAGGCGAGCACCAGCGCGCCCGCTGCAAGCAGAGATGTCGCCCCCCGCAATGGCATTACCGCAGCCGTCCGATCGCGCTCGTTGCGCTCGTCAAGGCTGTGCGGAAATCGGCTGGCCGGTAGCTTTCGGGCGCACGCACCGCTCCATAGGCGCGATTGAGATCGGCGCGAATGCCCGCCGCCGCGCCGTAGGTCACTCGCCCGTCGGCGACCATGGCATTGAGCAAAGTATCGATGGCCATCACCGCCTGCGCCGATCCGGCATAATCGGTGAAACGCGGCGCGGTCACTTGGCCGCCGATGGCCGCGATGACCGCGAAGGCGTCGCTTGCTTGGCCCGAACGCGCCGCGAGGAGGTTCGAGAGCGCCTGCGCTTCCCCGCGCAGCGCTATCGCAGCGGCCTGCGCCTCGGAACGGCCCTTGTTCATGCTGGCATGGAAATCGCGGCTCGCGGTGCGGAACGCCTCGGCCCGGC
>DAIQNS010000078.1:3854-9170 GCA_036788315.1 Alteraurantiacibacter sp.
TTCGAGATAAAATAGCTAACTTTGCAGATTTAAATGATGTTCTCGTCATTGAATGGTGGCTGGCCAAAGGTGATCGGGCGGCCCGGATTGGTCTCGAAGGTGAGGCGGCGCGAGGAGCCATCGGTAATCGCGCGGTGGCACGAATGGCAATCGTAGAAGTAGAGCTGCGGGAAAACGCCTTCCATCCCGAAATCCGGACGGGCGAACAGGTCGGTCGCGCGCACTACCGCTTCGGCTTGCCCGACAGCCCACAATTGCACCGAGTCGGGTTGCCCCTTGCGCTGCACATAATCGTCATCGACATTATGATGCTGCTGGAAGGCGCTGAACAGGTCGAGCTCGAAAGTGATACGCGGATGGCCTGCAGCCATCATCGCATGGGTCACGAACTGGCCGCGCTCGGTGCTGCCATAATGGCAATCGAGGCACACTTTTGCGCGCGCCTGCGGCTGATCGAGCGGGATGAGCCCCCTTGCGACATTGTTGGCATGGCTGCCGTTGACTTCGTAATGCGAAGCGATCCAGCCAAGTGCGGGGCCATGGCAGCTTTCGCAGCCCACGCCGTCATCGAGGCGGAATTTGGGGCCGCGCTCTGCCACAGGCGCGAAAGTCGCGTGGCATCCCAGGCAGGCCTCTGCTTCGCGCGCATCGCCCATTCCGAGCGAGGCGGTGATCTGTTGCCCGCGTTTGCTGCCCAGAAGGGCATAGGCGCGGCTGTGCGCGCCGCTGACGGCGGAGGGTTCCTGCCAGGTGGCGATTTCATCCTGCCGGACGACCGCGCCATTGCCTTCGCTGCGGCCATGGCAGGTCGAACCTGCGCAAGAGGCCACGCCGGTGAAGCTTTGCGCATTCTGCGCTTGCAATCCCTGGGCAGGGGCAAGTGCTGTGAGGATAGCGAAGCCGAGTGCGAGGAGGATGGCTAGGCCGGGAATGGCGCGCGGCAATATGGCGGCTCTCCAGCCTGCCACGGCTAATGCCTGTATCGCGCTTTCACGCATGCCTTATCCCCCCATTGCCCCGCAGCCCCCCGCTGCTCGCGCATCACGCGCAGCGCAGCAAACGGTGTAACAAGTCTGCGCCTTAGCTCAAGACCTCAGGTCTGGGCTGTTGGCCAATACTTCGACCTGGCCCATGCAGCCAAGTTCCACCAATTTTGCAGCCAGCGCCTCGGGATCCTCGGGAATTTCGTCGAGAAACACGAAGTCGATCTGAACTGCAGGCGCGTTTTCCTGCGGGCGGATCGAATAAATCAGACCTTCGGCCAGCGCGATGCGCGAATCCCACCCGGCCAGCATTTCGCCCGCATGGAAAGTGAGAGCGACCGGCGAAGCGGGCTGCGCCACTGCGGAAATCGTGAAGCTGGCATCGCTCTCGGTATCCCCGCGCCACAAGCGCACTGCAGTCGGATCGCTTACGCACATTCTGCCTGACTTGGCGACATCGACATACCAGATGTTTGGTCTTGTCGGGCCTTCGCCGGTCTCGGCGGTGCGCGAGGATGCGACGCGCGCGGTGCGCGCCTGGCGTTGCTGGGTCAGTGCGGACAAAGCCGAATTGGTAACTCTTGCGCCTTGGCGGGCGAGGATGAAAGTACCCGGCCCGGTCAATACACGCGTGCCCGAAGCATCGAGCACGGTCAGCCTGTCCCCGGCTGCCAGCGTGATACGCTGCGTATCGCCGATTTGCTTGCCGACGGGATATTGTCCCGCCGAAGGTCCGGTCACGGCGACGACCGTTCCGGCAAGTGCTGCGGGCGCTCCAAAGGTGAACGCGGCAGCCGCGCCGACGGCGGCCAGAAGCCATTTGCTGTGTGAGATCATGAGCTCCCTCCTCATCCTGTTTCGTCTCCCTAGCAAACTCGCGCTGACTTTGTGAGTCTGTATTTGAGCGAGCGAGACTATCGCCAAGCGAGAATTCATTGGTCTGCAGTGAATGCTTTGGGGCGGCTGCGTCATTTCGATCCCATGACATGCGCGCCGGCCTCGTCGAGTTCGCGGCTTCTTCGGGCAAGCGCCTGCAATGCGCCGTCTGCCGGGTAACGCGCGGCAAGTGCGTCAATCTGCCCGAGTGCAGCCTCGCGGTCTGTATCGAGCAGGGCGACTGCGGTATTGAGCGCGGCGCGGTCCTGGGCGGGGAAATCGGGCGCGGGCTCATGCAGGTCGACCGGCTGCGCGCGGCCCGAGAGCACCACGCGGCCCATTCGCCGCCACCAGTCCAATTCCGATTGCAGGGCGAATTCGGCGCTCGCCATGACCGCGCTGGCGAAAGTCTTGTTGCCCGATTCCAGGCGCGCGGCAGTATTCATGCTGTCACCCAGCGCGGTGTACTGGATGCGCGTATCGCCGCCGAAATTGCCCACCACCGCTTCGCCATAATGCAGGCCCACGCGGGTCTTGCCGATCTTGGGCAGAGCAGGGTCCATCGCGGCCACTTCGGCGCGGAATGCCTCGCCTGCCGCCCACACAGCATAGCCCGCTTTGGCTGCGCGGGTAGCATCATCGGGCCGGGAAATCGGCGCGCCCCAGAAGGCTACTACGGCATCGCCAATGAATTTGTCGATCACCCCGCCATGATCGAGGATCACCTTGCTGATCAGTTCAAGATAGCGGTTGATCAGCTTCGCGACCATCTCCGGCTCGATAGCGTGGCTCATCTTGGTGAAGCCTTCCAGATCTGAGAACAGCACGAAAATCGGCCGCTTCTCTCCGTGCAGGGCAAGCAGTTCGGGATTTTCGAGAATCTGTTCGGCCATTTCGCGCGGGAGATATTTGCCCAGCGCGCCTTGCGCGAATTTGCGTTGCTCGGCATTGGCGGCGCGCGCCGCGGCGACGGTAGCGGAAAAGGCGACGACCCAGCCAAGCATCGGCCCGATAGCAGGGAAATCGAGCGTATCGACGCCGCGCGCATGCAGGAAGAACGGCAAGCCAAGAAAAAGCGCGGCCTGAATGATGAACACCGGCACAAGTTTCCAGCTTTTCAATTCAAGAAGCGCGGTAAAGCTTGCCGCCACGATCACCAGCATGGCGTAGAGCCACAGCCAGGCAGGCGAGGGCTTGGGCAGGCGCGCCCCGTCGAGCATCTGGGCTACGGTATGCGCGTGAACTTCCATTCCCGGAGGGCGCACATCGCGCACGCCGGCTTTCACAGCATCATCGACAAAGCCGCTAAACGGGGTCGAGGCGCGATCGTAATCGATGATGTCGCCGCCAATGATGACATGGCGACCGGCAACTTGGCCTGCGAATTGCGCACGCACTTCGGGGATGGCGAGGAGCGCTTCATCGGCAAATAGGTTGA
This sequence comes from Alteraurantiacibacter sp., assembly GCA_036788315.1. Classification (GTDB taxonomy): domain Bacteria; phylum Pseudomonadota; class Alphaproteobacteria; order Sphingomonadales; family Sphingomonadaceae; genus Alteraurantiacibacter. The sequence goes on from DAIQNS010000078.1 coordinate 7,152, forward strand.
TCGTCAGCTTGTCGAATACCGGGCGCTCTTCCAATGCGGGCTTGCGGTAGCGGATTGCGCCTTCATAACCGGGGAAGGTCTGTTCTACGCCATTGTTCGCCTGCTCGATCATCACCCGGCCGAGCATCGGCGGCAGGCCATCGACGATATCGGGCCATGCGCGGATCACATCGCTATCTGCCGAGGACATCCGGACGCTGGCCGCGCGCACCTTGCTGCCTTCCAGTGCGGCGAGAAACTCCTCGAGATATTGCTGCTGCTCGAAATTGATATCATTGGCGTTGGTTTCGGTTTCGGCAAAGGCGATGGCCACCGGCGTTTGCATGGCACGCAGCGCGGCGATCAGCTCTGCGTCCTCCTCCTGCGGCTGATCGAACAGGATATCGATGCCGATTGCCTTGGCGCCCATCGTGTCGAGATTGCGCAGCGCGCTGGCGAGCATTCCGCGATCGAGCGGCGAGCGCTTCTGCAACTGGATCAGCAATTGATCATCATAGGTGACCATCAGGATGCGATCATCCTTCTCGACCTGTTCGGCCAGGATGAAGCTGCGATAATCGAACAGGGCGCGCTCGGCATTGTCGGTGAAAGGCAAGGTCCAGCTCAGCCGGGCGAGCAGCAGTGCAAGGATCAACAGCACCGCAGTGATGGCGAGTCGCTGCGCGCCTGCTTCGCGCATGGAGCGCCAGCCCTTGCCGATTATCCCGCGTTTACCCCTCACGCTCATCTTGCCCGCTCTCCCTAAACCGATGTTGCGCAAGCTATTTGCGCAAGGCAAGCACGAAAGCTGCCGAAAGGGCTTTGGAAGAATTCGCAAACTGCGCGATAAGGCGCGAAGAATCGCCTGAGTAGTGGTAAGAGATAAGGGGGGAATGCAATGGCAGTTTCAGATCACGTCGACTTTCCGACATTCATGGAAGGCGTGAAAAAGCGCAATCCGGGACAGACCGAATTCATTCAGGCGGTGCAGGAAGTCGCGCAGGACATCTTCGATTTCATTGAAGACAAGGAACAATATCACACAGCGCAGATCCTGCGCCGCATTGCCGAGCCCGATCGCGTCATCTCCTTCCGCGTATGCTGGGAAGATGACAATCACAATATCCGCGTGCAGCGCGGCTGGCGTGTGCAGAACAACAATGCGATCGGCCCGTACAAGGGCGGCATTCGTTTTCACCCCAGCGTGACTGAAAGCGTGCTCAAGTTTCTTGCCTTCGAGCAGACGTTCAAGAACTCGCTCACGGGGCTCCCGATGGGTGGCGGCAAGGGCGGGGCCAATTTCAACCCGAAGGGCAAGAGCGATGCTGAAGTCATGCGCTTCTGCCAGAGCTTCATGACCGAGCTTTATCGCCATATCGGCCCCGATACTGATGTCCCGGCCGGCGATATCGGCGTCGGCGGGCGCGAGATCGGGTACATGTTCGGGCAATACAAGCGGATCACCAATCGCTGGGAAGGCGTGTTGACGGGCAAGGGCCTCGAATATGGCGGCTCGGCCATGCGGCCCGAGGCGACCGGCTATGGCGCGGTGTATTTCCTGCAGAACATGCTCAAGCACGCAGGTGCCGATGTCGAGGGTCACACGGCCGTCATTTCAGGATCAGGCAATGTCGCCACGCATGCAGCGGAGAAGATCACGCATCTGGGCGGCAAGGTGCTCACCCTGTCGGACAGCGGCGGCTTCATCCATGATCCCGACGGCATCGGCCTGGAGAAGATCAACTGGGTCAAGCATCTCAAGAACGTCAAGCGTGGCCGCATCAGCGAATATTGCGACGAGTTCAAGGGCGCCACATTCCACGAAGGGCGGCCATGGGGCATCGCCGCCGATCTCGCGCTGCCTTGCGCCACGCAGAACGAATTGAATGCCGATGAAGCCAAGGAGCTCGTCAAGAACGGGGTCAAGGCGGTATCCGAAGGCGCGAACATGCCCACCACGCTCGAAGGCGTGCATGTGTTCCATGATGCCAAGGTGATGTATGCGCCGGGCAAGGCGGCCAATGCCGGCGGCGTCGCGGT
>DAIQNS010000079.1:0-2625 GCA_036788315.1 Alteraurantiacibacter sp.
CGAAAAATGCCGCCTCTACAACAAGGACGACAAGCTCGGCCTCAAGGGGCCGGGGCCAAGAGCTGTTCTGGACTAGACGTGATCCCGCTTGAACATCTGGACACCGCCCAGGTTCCGGGCGGCGATGAGCTGCGCCTCATGCGCAGGGGCAGCGATCACATGATCGTGCTCGATCGCAACGAATTGATGAACAGCCGCATGAGCGGATCGGAAGAAGCGCTCGCCACCATGGCGCTCGAGCGGCTGGCGGGCAATGCTGCGCCGCATCTCTTGATCGGCGGATACGGCATGGGCTTTACCTTGCGCGCGGCCTTGCAGGCGATGGGGCCGGAAGGGCGCGTTAAGGTAGCCGAAATCGTGCCCAAAATCATCGAGTGGGCGCTCGGGCCAATGGCGCAACTCACCGCGGGATGCCTCGATGATCCGCGCGTCACGATTGAACGGGCCGATGTCGCTCTGCTGATCGCGGGCGGCAGAGCGCGCTACGATGCGATCCTGCTCGATGTCGACAATGGCCCGGATGGGCTGGTGCGCGCGGACAACCACCGGCTGTATTCGCGCGAAGGGCTCGAAACAGCACGCGCCGCCTTGCGCCCGGGCGGTGTGTTGGCGATCTGGTCTGCGGCGCCCGATGACCGGTTCAGGGGCCGGCTGAAGAAGGCGGGCTTTGCGGTCGATGAGGTGATCGTGCGCGCGCGCAGCAATGGCAAGGGGCCGCGCCATGTCATCTGGTTTGCGGGGCGGTAGGCGAGCGCTACTCCGCGGCCAGCTTTTCCGCCTGCCCCAGATCGACGCTGACGAGGCGCGAGATGCCTTTTTCCACCATCGTCACACCAAACAGGCGATGCATGCGGCTCATCGTCACCGCGTTGTGCGTCACGATGAGATAGCGCGTCTGCGTTACTTGCACCATGGAATCGAGCAGGTCGCAAAAGCGGTCGATATTGGCGTCATCGAGCGGGGCATCGACCTCGTCGAGTACGCAGATCGGTGCCGGATTGGTTAGGAAGAGCGCAAAAATAAGCGCCGTTGCGGTCAAAGCCTGCTCGCCGCCCGACAGCAGCGAGAGCGATTGCAGGCGTTTGCCCGGAGGCTGCGCGAAAATCTCCAGCCCGGCTTCGAGCGGATCGTCCGAATCCACCAGCGCCAGATGCGCCTGACCGCCTTCGAAGAGCCGCGTGAACAGGCGGCGGAAATGGCCGTCGACCGCTTCGAATGCCGCGCGCAGGCGCTCGCGTCCCTCGCGGTTGAGATTGCCGATCGAACCGCGCAGGCGGCTTACCGCTTCGGCGAGTTCGGCCTGCTCGGCGGCGCTGGTGCCGTGTTCGTCCTCGACGCGGGTAAGCTCATCGGCAGCGACCAGATTGACAGGACCGATCCTCTCGCGGCTCGCCAGAAGCCGGTCATGTTCCTCGCGCTCGGCAGAGGCATCGCCAATCCGCGCTTCATCGAAAGCGAATTTGCCTGACAGCAGCGCGGGCGGGCAGTGAAATTTCTCGCCTGAAATGCGCGCCATTTCCTCGCGGCGGCTGACTTCGTTTTCGGCTCTCGCGGCGGCTCCGGCGCGCGCTTCGCGAGCTTCGGCAAGGGTTTCGCTCGCTTCGGCGAGCGCCTTGTCGGCCACGCGCGCCTCGCCCTCGGCTTCGGCCAGCGCGCTTTCGGCCTTGGCAAGTTCCACACCGAGCCGCGCGCGGACCGCTTCGCCGCCTTCGATTTCCCGGATCAGCCCAGCTGGCTTGGCGGCAGTGATCGCGCGTTCGGCCTCGATCTCGTCAAACCGCGCGGACATCCCTGCGAGCCTTTGTGCAGCATCGCCCGCGCGCGCTTGCCAGCCGCGGATATCGGCGCGCTGCGTTGCCACCCGCTCGCGTGCCACCGCCAGACCCTGATCATGCGCGGCGAGCGCGGCGGCGGCGCTTTGCAAATTCGTCCGGTTCGCCTCGTTGCTGGCGCGCGCAGCTTCGAGCGCGGCGCGGCCCGCGGCGGGATCGGGCAATTCGTCGCGCCGCGCGCGCGCAGTCGCCAGTTCCTTGTCCGCTTCGCCGCGCTGCACCGCCAATTCCCTGCTGCCATTGGCGAGTTCCGCCTGCCGCGCTGCCATGCGCTCGCGCTGCGCTTCGGCCTGATCGAGCGCGCGCAGCGCCTGCCGCTCGGCTTCGGCACAGGCGCCCAGATCGCGCTCGAGCACGACCAGTTCGCGCTGCAATTCAGCGAGCTGGCTCTGAGCCTCGGCTTCGGCGCTCTGGGCCTGTTCCACCGCGCTGCGCAAGGCAGGCAGTTCCTCCGCGAGCGCGGCGTGCCGGTTGTCCGCCTCGAGCCGCGCGGCTTCCGCAGCGCCTTCGCCGCGCGCGACAAACCCGTCCCAGCGGCGCAGCAGTCCGTCCCTCGTCACCAGCCATTCGCCCGGCTTGAGGATGCGGCCATCATCGGCATCCGCCACGTGCACCAGCGCCAGCCGTGCGGCCAGTTCCTCGGGGCAAGCGCGCAGATATTGCGCGAGCGAATTGGCCACTGGGGCCGGCGTCGCAGAGCCGGTCCAGAAGCGTCCTTCGGATTGCTCTTGGGGCATGCCCAGCGGAGATTTGGCATCGCGGCCGAGCACGGCGGCCAGCGCGCGCTCATAGC
>DAIQNS010000079.1:2635-9169 GCA_036788315.1 Alteraurantiacibacter sp.
AGCCGGGCTCGGCGGCAAGTCTGTCGAGTGCGGCAGGCAGGCCGTGCCGGTTCGCGTGTTGCCGCGCGCGCGCTTCCCTGTCACGCGAGAGCGCCTGAAACTCGCGCTCTTTCCCGGCCAGTTCGGCGCGCGCGGTGGATAGCGCCGAACCGCTGGCATCGCGCCTTTCGGCCAGCGCTTCCTTGCGCGCGCGCGCCTCCTCGAGCGTCTCACGCGCGCGTGCGAGGGCAATTTGCGTCTCTTCGAGGCCAGACCGGGCGGCAGCAAGCGCGTGCTCGGGATCGCTTTGCGCGGCGAGCGCAGCGCGCTGCTGCTCAAGCCTTTGCACGTCACCATCGAGCCTTGCCAGCCGACTTTGCGCCTGCGCCATGGCCGCTTCGGCCACGCGCCATTCGGCTTCAACCCCGGCATTGTCCGCCGTGGCTTTGGCGAGCGCGAGTTCAGCAGCGCGGCCCGCGCGTTCGGCGGCTTCGAGCCTTGCGGCCATATCGGGGCGCTGCGCCTCGTCCTGCGCAAGCGCGCTTTCGCCTTGCTTGAGGGCTGTTTCCAACGCCTTCAGCGCTTCGGCGGCGTCGCGCGTCATGCGGTCGGCTTCGCCGCGATCTTCTTCAAGTTGCTGGCGTTGCCGGTCGAGATCGCGCAGGCGCTGCTCGGCGGCTTCGTGCTGGCTGGAGAGCGCCGCCATCCGGTGGCCATGCGCCGATGCGTCATCGCGCCGGTCAGCGAGTTCATCGCGCAATTCGGCAAGCCTTGCAGCCAGTTCATGCTGGCGGGCCTGCGTTTCCTTCGCCGCTGCTTGCGCCTCTGCCACGCGCGCGCCGGCAGTGCTTGCCTGCTCCCTTGCGCGCTCGGCAGCGGCGGCGGCATCGCGCCAGCGCGCAAAAACCAGCCGCGCTTCGGCTGTGGTGATCTGCTCGGTCAGCGCAATGTAGCGTTCGGCCTGCTTGGCTTGCCGCCGGAGCGAGGTAATCTGGCTATCGAGCCCGGCCATCAGATCTTCCAGCCGCGCCAGATTGCGCGTGGTCTGGTTAAGCTTCATCTCGGCATCGCGGCGGCGCACATGCAGGCCTGCGATCCCTGCGGCCTCTTCGAGCATCATGCGCCGCTCGGTAGGCTTGGCGGCAATGACCTGCGCGATCTTGCCCTGGCTCACCAGCGCAGGCGAATGCGCGCCGGTAGCGGCATCGGCAAACACCAGCGCCACATCCTTGGCGCGCACATCGCTGCCATTGACGCGGTATGCGCTGCCGGCGCCGCGCTCGATCCGCCGGGTGACGTCAAGCTCCTCGCCTTCATCGTCGAGCGCGTAAAGCACCACTTCGGCGAAATCGCGCGGCGGGCGCGTCTCAGTTCCCGCGAAGATCACGTCTTCCATGCCGCCCGAGCGCATGCTCTTGGGCGAGTTTTCGCCCATGACCCAGCGGATCGCCTCGAGCAGATTGGATTTGCCGCAGCCATTGGGCCCGACAACGCCCGTCAGCCCGGGTTCAATGCGCAGTTCTGCAGGTTCGACGAAGCTCTTGAAGCCGCTGACACGGAGCTTCCTGATCTGCATTCGCTGTCCCGGCTTGCCTTATTCCGACCGGGCGCCAGCGCTTTTGAGCGCCGACTCGATCTGCGACCATGCGCGATCGGGCAATTGCTGGCCATTGAGCAGGAAAGTCGGCGTGGCAGTAATGCCCAGCTCTTGCGACTGCGTGTCGGACCGCTCAGCAATCGCTTCGACCGATGCCGCATCCGAAAGGCAGGCGACCGCCTGATCCACGCTTACCCCGCGGGCAGCGAAGAATTCAAGAAAGCCCATGTTCTGTGCCAGCGCGACATAGCGCTGCTCGGGCGGCAGCGCTGCCATGTTTTCCATGATCGCGGGATTGTTCTGCGCAGGCGCCATTAGCTCGGGCAGATTGTTCCAGACCTGCTCGGCAAGCGGATGGAAGCTGCCGGGCGCGCTGCACCGGACGAGCCGGGCAAGCGTCAGATCGATGGCATTGTGCACCTGATTGCGCAGCTCGAAGGAGACCCTGCCGCTTTCGATATATTCGCCCTTGAGGCTCTCATACCCCTGATCGGCGAATTGGGCGCAGGCTGCACAGGTGAGCGAGCCATATTCGATGAGCTTGATCGGCGCATCGGGATTGCCCAGCACATAGCCATCCGCCTCGCTCACGCTTACCGAGTCGAGCCAGCTGCTGCCTTCGGGCGCGGCAATCGGGGCGATTGGCTCGCCTTCGAGCGCGGTGGTTTCCGCCGTGTCCGCGCCGCAAGCGGCAATCGCCAGCGCAAGGGGAGCGATAAGCGAAGCACGCAGGATCTGGCGCAAACTGGTCATCATGGTTGTTCCGTTTCTCTTGACTGCGAAAGCTAGACGAGCGGCAAAGCCAGCGCAAAGCGGGCAGGGCCGTCATCGGCGTCCTTTTGCACAGGCTTATCCCCTATTGCGAGGCAGAATCCAGCGCCTTGTTGAGATCCAGCCACGCATGGACCCCTTCCAGATAGGTTCCGTTCAAGGCGAAGCTGGGCGTATAGATGAAGCCAAGTTCGCTTTTCGTCTGCTCGGCAATGGTTTCAAGCTGCCTGGCCCGCACCTCATCGCTGAGGCAGGCATCGAGTTCTGCGCGCCTGTATCCGCGCCTTTCCATGATTTCGTAAAAGCCGCCGTCGGCTGCAATGGCTTTCATTCGCGCGGAATGGCTGCCCGAGGACCAGCGTGCGCGCTGCGCGGGCGTGGCGTTCTGGAAGACCGGCAGCCAGGTGCCTTGCGCAAACATGATCGCACGGTGATTGTCGAAAAACTTGTCTTCCGGGCCGCATTCCGCCGCGAGCGAGGCAGCCAGATCAATCGGATTGCGGATGGCGAGACGCACTTCCATCCCGAGTTTGCCCTCGTGAATATAGCCAGCGCGCAGCGGAGCATCCGAAGCCTGCTCGAAAATCTTGCAGGCAGGGCACGAATAGCTGACAAAGGCGATCAGCTGCGTCTTGGCTTCCGGGTTGCCGACGCGGTGCCCGGTTTCGGTCTGGACGTATTCGACATTCCAGTTCTGTGCCTGAAGGGCGACAGGCGCGGATATCGCCGCGGCCATCCCCGCAATTGCCAGACAGAGCGCTTTTGCGCGTGGCATCAGTGGTCCTTCCTTTCCTTCTCGCCCAGCGAGCGCGCCAGCGATTCGAGCACCGTGCGCAGTTCCGGGTCGCCAATATCGCGCAAGCTTTCTCCCAGTTCCATCGGAATTGGCTTGAGGCTTGGCGCTACTTTCGCTGCTGGAGCAGGCGGCGGCTTAACCGCGCCTTGCCGGATGCGCACCTGCGCCACCGCGCGGTAGCCGAAGAAGCGGTTCACCCGCGCGATGATTTCCGGGATCACATGCTGGATCATCGGCGCATGCGCGGGCATCACCACCATCTGCAGGATGCCATCGCTTTTCTCGCCAGGGGGGAAGCGGATCTGTTCGGGCGCGCACACCCGCGCGTGCGTTTCGCCGACAATCTCGGGCCAGCGCGTGACGACTGAGCTTTGCACGAAGCCATAGCGGCGGAAGGCCGCGCGTCCGATTTGCGGGATCAGATCGGCCACCTGTTTGGCCGGGCCGCCGCGCGGGCGGAAATAGGGTTTGACCGCGCCTGCCTTGGCAGTGCGCGCGGGCGTCCCCGGCTTCTTGGGTTTGTCGCGTTCCATGATCCTTGCGTTCATGCCATAGCGCGGCGATGGAGGATAGGGCTGCCCCGCTGCTTCTCGACTGGTATCGCCGCCACGCGCGCGATTTGCCATGGCGCGCGAAGCCCGGCGCAGGCCTGCCTGATGCATATGCGGTCTGGCTTTCCGAAGTGATGCTGCAACAGACCACGGTGCAGGCGGTGAAGCCCTATTTCGCCAAATTCCTTGCCCGCTGGCCCGATGTCGGCGCGCTTGCAGCTGCCGAGGAAGCCGATGTCCTCGCCGCCTGGGCGGGGCTGGGCTATTATTCGCGCGCACGCAATCTGGTGAAATGCGCGGCCGAAGTCGCGGCGATGGGCGGCTTCCCGCGTAGCGAGGCGGGCTTGCGCAAATTGCCCGGCATTGGCGACTATACCGCTGCGGCCATCGCCGCGATTGCCTTTGGCCAGCGGGCCGTGGTGATCGATGCCAATGTCGAACGCGTGGTCGCGCGCCTGTTCGCGATTGACGATCCGCTGCCCGGCGCGCGCGCCCTTATCCGCGCCCGGGCAGACGCGATCACGCCGCAAGAACATGCGGGCGATTTTGCCCAGGCGATGATGGACCTTGGCTCTGGCATTTGCACTGCGCGCGATGCGCGCTGCCTGCTGTGTCCCGTGCAGGAAATCTGCGCGGGCCGCGCCACGGGCGATCCGGTGCGCCTGCCGGTCAAGGCAAAGAAGAAGGCCAAGCCGCAGCGGCGCGGAACCGCCTTTGTGATCTTGCGCGAAGGCGAAGTCTGGCTGGTGACGCGGCCGGGCCGGGGAATGCTGGGGGGGATGCGCTCGCTGCCCGACGATGGCTGGTCCGCGCGCGGCGATGGCGAGCAGGCGCCGCCTGTGCAGGGCGCATGGAAAGCAGGCGGCGTGGTGCGCCATTCCTTCACGCATTTCGATCTGGAACTGGGCGTGGCGATCTTCGCTGGCAGCGAAATTCAGCCCGAGGGCGAAGGGGAATGGTGGCCCGTTGCACAGCTCGAGGAAGCGGGCCTGCCGACGCTCTTTGCCAAGGCCGCGCGGCTCGCGTTCGCCTAAATAATGCCGCCGCCAAGCGACAGGCGCACCGCCGCGATCAGGAAAATCACGATGCAGAAATTGCGCCCGCCATTGCTGCTCGAAAGCTGACCGATGACAATCCCTATCACGATGAGCGGCAAGGCGAACCAATTGGCCGCGCCGAGCAGCGGAATTTGCGCCGGGATCACGATGACCAGCGAGAGCAGCCCGATCAGAATGGCGAGAATATTGAGCATGTGTATTGTATAGGTAAGACACGCGAGGCTCGCAAGATGTTATAGGCCGATTGCCCGGCTTGCCGCCGCCGCCCATGTCTGCAAGAAGCACGCCTGCATGCACCAGTTCAGCCATCATTTCCCCTCTTCGCGGCGCCGCTTTTTGCGCCAGACGGCCGTGCTTGGGGGTGTCTTGGCAGCAGGCGGTCCGCTTGCCGCGCTCGCTCAGGGCACTGCCGCAAGCAGCAATGCGGCGGCAAACTGGCCCGGCGTCGCGCGCATGATCGAGGATTATGTCGCGAGCGGAAAATTGCCCAATATGGTCGCTGCACTGGGGCTGGGGCAGGATGCGCCCGAATTCCTTGCGCGCGGGCAACGCAAGTTTGGCGGCGGCGGCCTTGTGGGGCCGGACACGATTTACCGCATATATTCGATGAGCAAGCCGATTACCGGCATGGCCGCGATAATCTGCGTGGATGACGGGCTGTTGGGGCTCGACCAGCCGATTGCCGAACTGCTGCCCGCTTTCGCGCGGATGCAGGTGCAAAAGCAGTATGACGGCGCGATCACGCCCGACAATCTGGAGCCTGCCAAGCGCCCGATCACCGTGCGCCATCTGCTCACGCACACAGCAGGCCTTGGCTATACCATCGTGCAGCAAGGCCCGATCCGCGATGCTTACGGCGCGGCAGGGATTTCGCCTTTGGCGATTACGAGGCTGCCTTTGCCGGTCGGTATTCCCGTTTACGAGCCTGCACCAAGCCTGGCGCAATTCGCCGACAATCTGGCGCAGCTTCCGCTTGTCGCGCAGCCGGGGGAGCGGTGGCTCTATTCGGTCTCGCTCGATCTGCTGGCCCGCGTGATCGAAGTCGCTTCGGGCCAGAGTTTCACCAGCTTTCTGGACGAGCGCCTGCTCGGCCCCTGCGGCATGACGAGCACCGGCTTCCAGCTTCCCGCACAGAACATCGAGCGCTTCACCGCCAATTATTTCCTGCTGAATGGCTTGCCCTTGCCAATCGACCTGCCCGAAAGCTCCATCTTTCTCAGCAGGCCTGCCTTCCCCTTCGGCGGGGCGGGGCTCCTTTCGACCGCGCGCGATTATGGCCGTTTCCAGCAGATGGTGGCAGGCTATGGCATGATCGATGGCACGCGCGTGATGAGCGAGGCGGCAGTGCGCTTGGGCACATCCGATCTCTCGCCCGAAACGCAGCGCACCGAAGATGGCTTCGAAGGCGGGGTCGAATGGGGCCATGGCGCGGGCGCAATTGTCGGCAGGCCCGGGCAGATCACCGATGGCCTGTTCGCGTGGGGCGGTGCGGCTGGCACCATGGGGATGGTCAATCTGAAGCTCGGGCTGCGCGCGAATGTGATGACGCAGTACATGCCCGCCGAAACTTACCCCATACAACGCGAATTTCCACGCATCGCCAGCGCCGATGCTCTGGCGGCGCTTACCAGGTGATCGCTCCGCAGATGGCCTTTGTCGCGCCCGGTCTGGAGCGCGCGGATCACGTGCGGGCGGACCCTGTGCAATTGGCCGAAATGCGCGCGCGCGCCGATGCAAGAGTGCTGGTGCTTGATGGCTTGTCGCCGCAATTGCAGGACAACA
>DAIQNS010000080.1:0-9093 GCA_036788315.1 Alteraurantiacibacter sp.
CGCCTTGACCAGCGAGGCAAAGCCCAGCGCCAGCATCAGCGCGCCTGCCGCTGCGGCCGCGCGGTAGAAATCGGCGGTTTGCGGGCTGGCGAAATCCACCCGATCGATCACCATCATCGCGGCCACGGTGATTACCGCCTGCAACACGATGGTGCCGACAGAGACCCACAGATTGCGCAGCCGCGCCATGTAGATCAGCGCCGCCTCGGACACGACTGCAGTTGCCGCGACCACCTCGGCCGCCAGCAGGAAGCCGAGCGCCGCCGTGCCCGGCACGAATTCGCTGGCATTGCCGAACAAGCCCATCAAAGCCTCGCCCGGTATCCCCAGCGCCAGCGCAATGCCAAGCTGCGCAGCGATGATCCAGAAGCCCACCTGGCACACCTGCCGGGCAATTGCGGCGTAATCCTTCTCCTTGAGGCGCGCGGTGATTACTGGCCCGAGGATCGGCTCGAAACTGGTCTTGAGCTTTTGCGGCAGGCTCGCGACCTGCTGCGCCATATAATAGATGCCCACCGCGACCGGCCCGGCAAACCAGCCAAGGATCAGCAGATCGACGCGGCGCGTGCCCCATTCGATGGCATCGGTCATTGCCAGCGGCGCGGCGCGCACCACCATGCGCCAGATGCGCATCGGCTGCGGCACCCATCCGCGCGGCAGGCCGTAGCTTCTGAAGAAGGGCACCAGCGCGGTGGCAAGCCCGGCATAGATCGAGGCGAGATAGGCCATCGCCAGCCCCGCATCGCCAATGGCGGGCACGAACCAGAAAGCGCCTGCAAGGATCGAAATCGTCCACGGCTCGACCACGGCGCGCGCGCGTACGGTGGTGGCGATATCGTAGCGGTAGGCCTGCGCGGCGAGCACGATCTCGGTCAGTGCATAGCCGGGGATGGCGAGCACAATCCATCGGTCAAGCTCATTGCTCATGCCATTGGGGAACAGCGGCGCGGGGAAGAAGAACAGCGCCGCTGCGACCGCGCTCGACAGGATCAGCGCGATCAGCATGGAATCCGCAATCAGCGGGGTCTGCCCCTCCTTGCTCTCGGACAGTCGCTGCGCCAGCCCGCGTTTCTCGCCGATCGAGCAGAACAGCGCGGTCAATTCGACGCCGAGCAAGGCGTAGGCATAAATGCCGACCGCCGCCGCGCCGTAAAGCTGGCCCGCAATGAACAGGAACGGCAGCCGCGCGAGCAGCCGCAGCAGGAAGCCGAGGATATTGGTGCGACCGCCCTTGGCAATCGCCTGCATGTCGCCGCTCGGGCTTGCTCCGCCGGGTTTGGTGCCTTCCATCGGGGCGATCAGGCCGTCCGGCCCTCGGCCGTGAGCGGGCGGGCGAGGAGTTCGCGCACGATGTCCTGCGCGCTCGCTTCGCCCTCGAGCAAGCGGCTCACCGCCTCGACAATCGGCATGGCGACGCCGCGACGCGCGGCAAGCTGGCGCAGCACCGGCGCGGTGAAGGCGCCTTCGGCCACGGTGCGCCGGTCGGCCATCAGATCGGCGGCCTTGCCGCCTTCGCCAAGCGCCTTGCCGAGCGAGAAATTCCGGCTGGATGTGGACGAGCAGGTCAGCACCAGATCGCCGAGCCCGCACAGCCCGTTCAATGTCTCGGGCTTTGCGCCAAGCGCGGTGCCATAGCGCAGCATCTCGGCAAAGCCGCGCGTGATCAGCGCGTTGCGCGCGTTCTGGCCGAGCTTCAGCCCGTCGACCACGCCGCAGGCAATCGCGAGGACATTCTTGACCGCGCCGCCCACTTCAGCGCCGATCACATCATCGGAATAATAGGGGCGGAAAGTATCGCGCGCGATGGCCGGGGCAAGGCGCTGCCATTGCACCTCGCCGCCTTCGCAAGCGAGCGTGACTGCCGTGGGCAGGCCCGCTGCCACTTCATGCGCGAAAGTCGGGCCGGACAGGACCGCGATGGCACTCTCCGGAGCAGTCGCCCTTGCGACCTCGTGCATCATCCGCCCGCTGGCGGCCTCGATCCCCTTGGAACACAGCACCAGATCGCGCGGGAAGGCGGGCATGGTCGCCAGCACGCGGTCCGTATGCTGCGCGGGGGTGACGATGAGCGCGATATCGCAAGCGGCCAGATCGGCGATTTGCGCGGTTGCCGTGATCCCTGGCGAGAGCGTGGCACCGGGCAGATAAAGCGCATTGCTGCGTGTCTGGTTGATCGCTCCGGCAAGCCCGTCCTCGAATGCCCAGAGCAGCACTTCGCGCCCGTCGCTCGCCAGCATCTGCGCCAGCGCCGTGCCCCATGCGCCTGCGCCCACTACGCCAATGTTCATGCCTTCACTCCCGCACCGCGTGCCGCCGCTGCCTCTGGATCGAGCGGCCAGCGCGGGCGCGCGCGGAAATCGAGCGGATCGCCCTTCGCCCCTGTCGCCAGCTTCTCCAATCCTGCCCAGGCGATCATTGCCGCATTGTCCGTGCACAGCGCCATGGGCGGCGCGATGAAGGGCAGTTGGCGCTTTGCCGCAAGCTCTTCCAGCGCGGCGCGCACGGCCTGGTTTGCAGCGACCCCGCCTGCCACCACCAGCGCACTGACCGGCTCCATCAGATCGAAAGCCTTGTCCAGACGGTCGAGAATGCAGTCGATCGCGGCCTGCTGAAACGCGGCGGCAATGTCCGCGTCCGCATGCGCGCCGCTGTCATGCGCGCGCAGCACCGCGCTTTTGAGGCCCGCGAAGCTGAAATGCGGCTCCTTGCTGCCGAGCAACGGGCGGGGGAGGGGCACCGCACCCGCATCGCCCTCGCGCGCCAGCCGCTCAACCGCCGGGCCGCCCGGATAGCCAAGCCCGAGGATCTTGGCGGTCTTGTCGAAAGCTTCACCCAGCGCATCGTCGATTGTGGTGGCCACGCGCTGATATTGCCCCACGCCCGCGACGCGCAGGATTTGGCAATGCCCGCCCGAAACGAGCAGCAGCGCATAGGGAAAGGCGAGGCTCGCATCGGCAAGGCGCGGGCTCAATGCGTGGCCTTCCAGATGGTTGATCGCGAGCAAGGGCTTGTCCGCCGCCATCGCCAGCGCCTTGGCCGCGACCAGCCCGACCATCACCCCGCCGATCAGCCCCGGCCCGGCGGTTGCCGCAATCGCATCGCAATCATCAAGCTCGACCTTCGCTTCCGCGAGCACCCGCGCGATCAGGCCGGGCAAGCGTTCGACATGCGCGCGCGCCGCGATCTCGGGCACGACGCCACCATAGGGTGCATGCTCGGCTTCCTGACTGGCGATGGCCTGCGCCAGAATGCGCCGCTCACCATCGACCAGCGCAGCTGCGGTCTCGTCACACGAGCTTTCTATGCCCAGAACTATGATTGGAGCAGGCGCCATTGTGGGGTTCCACTGGACGCAATCGCGCTTTAGGGCAAGGTGCAGCAATGGCAGACAAAGCACCGCTTATGAAATTGGGCACAAGAAGTTCCCCGCTGGCAATGGCGCAAGCCGAAGAGACGCGCGCACGCCTGTGCAAGGCGCACGGGTGGGACGAGGACGCGGTCGAACTGGTGCCGGTGGTGGCGAGCGGGGACAAGATCCTCGACCGCCCGCTTGCAGACATTGGCGGCAAGGCCTTGTGGACCAAGGAACTCGACCAATGGCTGGCCGAAGGCGCGATCGATGCCGCCGTGCATAGCCTCAAGGATGTCGAGACGCAGCGCCCCGACATCTTCACGCTTGCTGCTATCTTGCCGCGCGCGGACAAGCGCGACCGGCTGATTGGCGCGGCCTCGCTCGAGGCTTTGCCAGCAGGCGCGGTGGTGGGCACGAGCGCCCCGCGCCGCGCCGCGCAATTGCTGCACCAGCGGCCCGATTGCACGGTCGTGCCCATTCGCGGCAATGTCGCCACGCGGCTCGCGAAGCTTGAGGCCGGGGAAGCCGATGCGACTTTCCTTGCCTCGGCAGGACTTGTGCGGCTGGGGCAGGAGAGCGTGGGCATCGCGCTCGATCCCGTAGACTGGCTACCTGCGCCCTCGCAAGGCGCAATCGCCATCGAATGCCGTTTGGACGATGCGGCGACCCGCGAGGCCTTTGCCGCGCTCGACCATGCGCCGAGCCGCGCCGAAGTTCTGGCCGAGCGCGCGCTGCTCCTCGCGCTCGGCGGCAATTGCCATTCGCCCATCGCGGTCCTGTGCGATCATGCAGCGGGATTGCTGACGATGCGCGCGGCCATCTACAGCGCCGATGGCAGCGAACGTGTCGAAGGCGAAACGCGCTTTGCCGCCGGGGATGACAACGCGCCTCGCGCGCTCGCTGCCGATCTTCTTGAGCGCGCTGCGCGGGGCATTGCGGCGCTGTTTGCCGGAAATCCATGAAGCCGATCATTGCCATCCGCCCGCCCAAGGGCTGCAAGGCCACCATCGCGCTTGGCCAGAGCATGGGGCTGGAAATTGCAGGCCATCCGCTGTTCGCGATTGCCCCGCGCGACTGGATCGGCCCGCCGCCCGGATGGGTCGATGCGCTTCTTGTCGGCAGCAGCAACGCGGTCGAGCACGCCGGCGCCAAGCTTGCCGGCTACGCTGACAAGCCCGTTCACGCGGTGGGAGAGGCGACTGCCAATGCCGCGCGCGCGGCGGGCTTGCGCATTGCCAGCGTGGGGCAGGGCGGGTTGCAAGCCGTGCTCAATGCCTTGCCGCCCGGAGAACACCGCCTCTTGCGGCTGGCAGGCGAAATGCATGTGCCCTTGAAACGCCCGCCCGGCGTATCGATCGAGCTGCGCGTGGTCTATGCCGCCGCTCCGCTGGCCATGGACGAAGCGCTCGCGGCGAAGCTGCGTTCTGGCGCGCTGGTCTTGCTGCATTCGGCCGAGGCCGCCAGCCATTTTGCGAGCGAATGCGCGCGCCATGCCATCGACCAAAGCGCCATCGCTATCGCCGCGCTGGGTCCGCGCATTCTTGAGGCGGCTGGCCCGGGCTGGGCGCAGGGCCGCGCCGCCTCGCAGCCGCGCGACACGGCATTGTTGGCTATGGCACGCGAGATGTGCCAAGATTGATCTTCAGCGCAGGGTTCGGTTTCGGGAATATATGCAAGAAGGTACGAATTTTCAGCCAGATGGCGCCACAAGACGCACATTGCCGCTGCGTGTGGCGATTGGCCTTGCAATTGCCGCGCTCCTGCTTGGCGCGCTCGGCGCATTGTGGCTCTCGGGCAATCTGCCCGGCACGGGGTCCGGGGCCGGTTCCCAATCCGCTAACGATTCGGACAGTTCGCCGATCTTTGCCGTTCGCTCCGACAATGAGGCTTCCATCGGTGCGGGCGTCACGCTTGAAGAAGCGCTGCCTGCCACGGGTCCGACTGCGCGGCCCAGTCCGCAAGCGGCCGCCGAAAACGCGCGGGAGGCGGTCGAACGGGTCGAGCAGGTGGCCGTGCAGCAAGGCGGGCTCGACAGCCGGATTGCGGCATTGGAACAGCGTCTCACCCGGCTCGATCTGCAATCGCAATCTTCCGCCGGAGACGCGGCAAGGGCAGAGGCGCTGCTGATCGCTTTTGCCTCGCGCCGGGCGATCGAGCGCGGCCAGCCGCTGACGTACCTGACCGATCAATTGCGCCTGCGCTTTGGCGATGCGCGGCCCAATGCGGTGCAGACGATCATCGATGCGGCGCAGGATCCGGTAACGCTCGACCAATTGCTCGCGCGCTTCGAAGGGCTCGCAACGAGTTTGACCGAGCCGCCTGCCGATGAAGGCGTGATAAGCTGGCTTGGCCGCGAAATCTCGCAGCTGTTCGTGGTGCGGCGCGAGGATACGCCATCGCCATTGGCCGAACAGCGGATCGACCGCGCGCGGCGGTTCCTTGAAAGCGGGCGGATCGAACCGGCAGTGGCGGAAATCCGCAAATTGCCCAATGTCGCGCAGGCGGGCGAATGGATCGCTGATGCGGAGCGCTACGCCGCGGCGCAGCGGGCGCTCGAAGTGCTGGAAAGTGCCGCGATTGCCGATCCGCGCGAATTGCGCGATGGCGAGGGCATGCAGGTCAATCAGCGCAGTTCCGCCAGCGGCGACCGCGCGACAGTCGCTACCCCTTGAGCAATTCGGGCAGCGCGCCGCTTACCCCGCGCGCTTCGTCCATGAACCATCGCTTGAGCACGGGCGTGCGCTGCACCGCGGCCATGCCGAGCCGCCGCGCGGCGCTGGGCAATTTGCCTGGAATGCCGAACAGCCGCGTCAGCCCATCGGTCGCGAGCGCCACGGTAAAGCTGTCGAGCCCGCGCCAGTTTTCATAACGCGCAAGGAGCTGCGCATCGCCGGGATCAAGCCCGAGGCGCATGCCGTCGGTCAGCACTTCGACCAGCGCGCCGACATCGCGCAGGCCCAGATTGAGGCCTTGCCCCGCAATCGGGTGAATGCCGTGCCCGCTATCGCCCACCAGCGCGAGCCTGTGCGCGGTGATACGTGCGGTATGGTGGAAGCCGAGCGGCCAGCTGGCGCGCTCGCCGACAATGCTGATCTCTCCGAAAATGCCGTGCATCGCTTTCATGACTTCGGCTTCGAAAGCGCGCTTCGAGAGGGCTAGTACGCCCGCAGCATCATCTTCGCTCACGGTCCAGACGAGTGCGGAACGGTGCCGCCCGGCATCGTCATCGCGCAGCGGCAGTAGCGCGAAGGGGCCAGCGGGATAGAAGATTTCCCACGCCACCCCCTCGTGCGGCTTTTCGTGCGTCAGCCCGGCAATGATTGCGCGGTGGCGGTAATCCCATTTGGCAAGGCCGATGCCCGCTTCATCGCGCGTGGGCGAAGCGCGCCCTTCGGCGGCAATCATCAGGCTGGCGGAATAGGTCGTTCCGTCGGCAAGAGTGGCTGTAACACCATGCTCGCTGCGTTCGCGCGCGACAATTTCGGCTTTGGAGTGCCACGCAATCGCGTTCTCGCCGCGCGCTGCTTCAAACAGGGCGAGGCGCAATTGGCGGTTGGCGAACATCCGGCCCAATGTGCCTTCATGCTCCTCTGGCGTGAAATCAATCCACCCCGGGCGCATCGCATCGGTGACGGCGATGGAGGAAATGCGGCAACCATGCTGCTCCAGACCTTGCGCAATTCCGATATTTTGAAACAGGTTCCAGCTGGCCGTCGAAATCGCCGAAGCGCGCCCGTCAAATCCTTCGGCGGTGAGGTCGGCCGGGTCGGCCCGGTCGATCACATGGCTGGTCAGGCCCTTCTTCGCCGCCGCAAGAGCCAGCGTCATGCCAACCAGGCCGCCGCCAAGGATAAGGAGATCGCGCTTGTCCGTCATGATCTGTGCTCCTAGATGCAGGGCCCTATGCAGGCAATCCCCCTGAACCTTTTGCGGTATCTGCTGGCGGCGCTGTTCGCAGGGCTTTTCAGCACCTCGGCGCTGGCGCAGATGCAGGCGCCGCAAGGCAACACGATCAAGGCCGATCTGGTGGCCGAGCATTTGCCGCAGCCGGGCGAAACCCTGATGGTCGCCCTGCATTTCCGGCCCGATGAGGGCTGGCACGGCTACTGGAGCAATCCGGGCGATGCGGGCAAAGGGATCACGCTCGACTGGCAATTACCCGATGGCTGGCAGGCGGGGGCGCCGCTCTATCCGATCCCTGAGCGCAAGGAACTGATCGGCCTCATCAATCACGTCTACATCCGCGATTATGCCGTGCTCGTGCCGATCAGCGTGCCCGAAGGCGCAGCAAACCGCCCCTTGCCGGTCAGCGTTTCGGCCGAGTGGCTGTCATGCTCGGACAGCCTGTGCGTCAACGAGACCGCACAGCTCGATCTGCGCTATGGCCAGGCGGGCGATGCGGATTGGCAGCAGCGCTTCGATCAATGGCGCGCGGCGATCCCCGCGCTGCTCGACCGCGAGGGCACCTTCGCGCTGACAGGCGATCTGTTGCGGCTCGCCATTCCCTTGCCTGCTGCTGTGGAATTGACCGCGCCGCATCTCTTCATCGAGCAGCAGGACGTCATCGATTACGCCGCGCCGCAGAACTTTTATCGCGAGGGCGACAAGCTGATCGTGGAATTCGCCCGCGGGGGCCTGCGCGATGAGCCTGCGCGGATCGAGGGTTTGCTGGCCTTTGGGAGCCCGGATCGCGGCCTGCGCTTTTCGGCAGCGCCGGGTGAGGTAAGCGGCACCGCTGGCTTTGCGCTCGTCTCCGGCCCGGTGCAGACATCCATGCTGGTGCTGCTGGGCGGGGCATTGCTCGGCGGGCTTGTGCTCAATCTCATGCCTTGCGTGTTCCCCGTGCTCAGCCTCAAGGCGCTCACTCTGGCGCGCGCTGGCGCAAGCGAGGCGCAGGCGCGTTCGGAGGGGATCGCTTATACTGCAGGCGTGGTGCTCGCATGCCTTGCGCTTGGCGCGCTGATGCTGGCTTTGCGCGCGGCCGGCGAACAGGTGGGCTGGGCGTTCCAGCTGCAACAGCCGATGGTGGTGGCCGCTTTGCTGGCGGTGGCTGCATTGATCACGGCCAATCTTGCAGGCGTGTTCGCACTTCCCGGCATTGCGCTCACCCGCAGCGGCGAGCCGCTGTCTGCCTTTGCCACGGGGTTGCTTGCGGCCGTGGTGGCGACCCCGTGCACCGGGCCGTTCATGGCCGCAGCCTTGGGCGCCGCGCTCTTGCTGCCAACGGTGCAGGCGCTCGCGCTCTTTGCGACGCTGGGGCTGGGGCTGGCGCTGCCGTTCCTGCTGCTCGGCTTCGTGCCTGCCTTGCGCCGGAGGCTGCCCAAGCCGGGACCGTGGATGGAGCGGTTCCGGCGGATCATGGCGATCCCGATGGGGCTGACCGCGTTGGCGCTCGTGTGGCTCGCATGGCGCGTGGGCGGTGTGCCATTTGCGGTCTCGGCCTTGTTTGCATCACTCATGCTGATCATCGCGATGGTCGGCTGGTCGCGCGGGTTCAAAGGCGTGGCAGGCTTTGCGCTTGTGGCGGCGGCCTATTTCATCGTCTGGTTGCCGTTCCGCGTGGATGCGCCCGATGCGGTGCAGGCGAGCGTGCTCGACCCCGTGCCCTATAGTGAGGCTGCACTGGCCGAGGCGCGCGCCGAGGGCAAGCCGGTGTTTCTCTGGTTCACTGCCGACTGGTGCATCACCTGCAAGGTCAACGAGGGCGTTGCGATCGAGCGCGAGGCGACGCGCGAGGCGCT
>DAIQNS010000081.1:0-9082 GCA_036788315.1 Alteraurantiacibacter sp.
GTCATCCCCTTTGCCGCGCGCTGACCCGGGGTCATGTGCCCGGCCGCTGCCGGTGCATACGAAGCCATCGCGCACTGTTGTTCGGAGTACTTTTGCTTGCAATAGCGCGCATATGCAATCAAATTAGTTCATACTGAACCACAACAACGGAGGATGATTATGCGGGTTATGACATCAATTGCCGTCGCGGCGCTGCTCGCCAGCGGATTGGCGATGCCAGCGCAGGCCAACGACAAGGGACGCACGCTGGCGCAGGATTTGCGGGCCAATGAAAACCGTTTCAAGCGCGTCGACACCAATGGCGACAACTTGATCACGCCCGACGAGTATCTTGTCGAGCGCACACGTATTGCCGAGCGTGACGGCAAGCCTGTCAGCGGGCTTTCGGGCGGCGCCTTCGGGACAGACAGCGATACCGACGGCGATGGCGCGGTCTCGCTTGCGGAAAGCGAAGTGTATGTCCGCGCGCAGTTCGCTAGCCGCGATGCCAATGGCGATGGCCGCGTGACCGAAGCAGAAATCGCGGCGAGCCGCGCACGCTAAAGCGACCGGTCTGGCTTGCCGCCGCGCAAGGCGGCAAGCCCGGCGGTCAGCCGCCGCTGAGCATCACTTCGGGCGGAGCGAGAAGCGCAGTCGTGGCGGGCAAGTCGCGCGCCACTTTGCGCTGCACCTCTTCGGAGAGGAATTGCTGGTCAAGCTTGGTGCCTGTCACCAACAGCATCGGGAGCATGATCGCCTCGATCGCGGGCTGCACCCCGCCACCGGTGATCTGGCGGTGGGGCCATTCCTGCTCCCCTTGCGCATAAGGCACAAGAAACCGGTAGGCATCAAGCAGGTTTTCGCCGTCCTTGCCGCGATATGACAGCAGATCGACGCCCGCCTCCCGCGCAAGCAGCGCCACCTGCGCCATGGCGCGCAAATTCATCGAATTGTAGTTCACCGATTTCGTGCGGCGCGATTCGTGCGGCTGCGCGCCATCAGGGTCGAGCTGCGCTTCGATGCGGCTCACCTTGGCCGCTTCAGCCCGGGCGCGCGCGGCATCATCCATGCCCAGATGCAATTGCAACGCCAGCGCGGCCACATCATACCAGCTGCCATGATTGTTGACCGAGCGGTCCTCTTTCATGCCGATTTCGCTGGTTTCCAGCCATTGCAGATATTGCGCGAACCATTCCCGCATTCCGGCCAGTTCCGCGCTCGACAAGGTGCCGGCATGCGCGCCGATTTCGACCGCGGTGATCACATCGGTGATCGAGGACCATTCGATAACGCCCGCCGGACGGCCCGGAACCGAACCCGGCACGCCCTGCCCGTATTCCAGATGCGGGTTCACACGCGTTGCCGGATCGAGATACCACACGCGGATCAGTTCGGCGGCCTTGTTCGAATAGGCATCGTTGCCTGACACAAGATAGCCCATGTTGAGCGCGGCGAGGGCATCGAACAGGTCGCTCTGGCGCTGCTGGTCGGTGTTGCGTCCGCGCGTCATCGGGTTCACTTCGCCATCGCGGCGCAGCCATGGCAAGCCATCGGGTTTGTCAGCATCAGGCCACCAATAGGGCGCAAGGCTGAGGTAATCGTTGAGGTCGCCGCTGGGCGGCATCACTGTCTTGTTGGTTACCGGATCGGCTGTGAACTTGAGCGCGGCATCGGCTGCGCGCAGCACGGACTCGTGACGCTCTGTGAAATAGGGATTGCCTGCCGCAACCTCTGCCAGTGAAACCGCCAGCATCTGCTCATCAATCAGCGTCAGATCAGGGCCATTTGCCAGATTTGCGCTTGCGACCGGAGGCACTGCAACCGCCATCTTACCTGCATGGCTCGAGCAGCTCGCACTTGCCAGCGCCGCAGCGATCAGGACCGGGCCTGCGCGTAATGGATTAATCGGCATTGTTCTCAACCTTCATGAAATGAACTGTGACCGGACCGATGAGGCCCGAGGGGGTAAGCGGATCGTCCGCCCTGTGAAAATACTGCGTGGCGAAAGTCTTGCGTGGGCCTTCCGGCGCAGGCTCATTGGCGCTGTACCAATCGACCATCCGCCTTTCGGGCACACGCCCTTCAGGCTTATAGTCGCTCGTATCGGGCAGCGCTGCATCGCCGATCAGCCGATTGACCCAGAGATTAGCCACTTCGATTTCCACGGTGTTTTCGCCTTCCACAAGCGCATCTGTGACATCGATCCGGTAGGGCGCTGTCCACAAGGTGCCGACGTCGCGACCGTTGACGCGCACTTTGGCGGCCACTTCGACGACGCCCGCATCAAGAAAAACCCGCTCGTTCTGCGCCGCGCTACGCGCCGGAAGCGTGATGCGCGCGGTGTAATTCGCCTTGCCCGAAAAGTGGCGGATTTCGGGATCTTCGCTCGTGGCCCAATCCTGCAAGCGCGGCCATTCGACGGTTTTGCCAAAGCCATAATCGGCATCGAAAGCAACTTGCCACGGCCCGTTTACCGCAAGCGACGGCCGAGCAGCAGCGCCCGCGGGCGGCAGCAGCGCGGGCAAGGCGGTGCTTCCCTCGCGCGGCGGCTCGGCATGAAACGCGACGAACAGCGACTGGCTTGCCGCAAGCGACAGCGGCATGACCGTGCGGCCATCCACCGCGCGGGCATCAGCGGCGAACATTTTGCCGGTCACGGGATCCCAAACTTCAACCATCGCGCCGGTCGCAGCGAAGGAAAGTTCGCTCGTCAGCGGCTCGTCTTCGAAATTGGCGATGAAGAACAGATTGTCCTTGCTAATCCGCCGCTGCGTGAAGCGTGGCAGCGGCCCATCGGCGATCAGCCTTGGCGCCATCCCGGCGGATGTGAAGACGGCGGCGGGATCATCGCGGCGATGTTCGAGCGCGACCGCTATGCCGGCGGCGCGCGCCTCAAGCATGCGCGCCTCCGCTGCCGGTGAGGGTGCGCGGCGATGCGGCCACCAGATCATATTGTAGCGCGCACCATTGGGCAGAACCATCGCGCCATCTTCGAAGCGCGCACGGCGCAGCAGCGTTTCGGCATCAATGCAATCATATTCCGCGCCAGCGGGCAGCCGATCGGCAAGCGCGGTCTTTTCAGGGCATTCGACCGGGCTGTCCTCGCCCATGAAGAGAGCTATGTCCGAAACTGCATGTCCCTGGCGAAGAAGGAACTGACCGCGCGCCATGTAGCGGAACCAGGCCGCGCCGCCATTGTCCCACCAGGGCTGCGTGCGATCGAAATGCGAGCCCCAGCGGTTCATCGTCATACCCGGCACGACATGCGTGTTGGCCTGATGGGCGAAGCGGTGAAACAGGAAATGGTTGACGCCAGCGGTCCAGGCCCAGTCGCCCCATTTCTTGCCCAGCGCGGGCGAGAAATCCCAATTCACCTGCGGTTCGCCGGTAAAAGCTTCGGCGGCAATGATGCGCTTGTCATACATGCGCGCAGCCGACACCGCGTGCCCGACATTCAGCGTCTCGCGCCCGAGCCAGAACTCGCCTGCCGGCACCGAGGCCGTTGCCCCCACTTCGACCTCATTGAGCGGGCCATTGCCATAGGGCTGGACATAGCTTTCGAGCCCCTCGGCGCGCATCGCCTCGGCAAAGGCGGTGTAGTAATTCTCGCGCACGAGCTCTTCGTTGAACTGGCGGATCCGCGCGAGCATCTCGCGTGTTTCCTGACCGCCTCCAACCACCTTGCCCGCGAAGATCGGCAGCCAGGGCGTGAGATCAACCCCGTGGCGCTCGGCGAATTTGGCGAGGTAGCCCTGCGTCCAGTTCTGTCCGCCGACCTCGTAACTGTCGATCATCACCGCGGCTAGCGCATCGGGAGCGACCTCGCGTGAGCGCGCGATGACGGGGCCGATGAAAGCATCATAATGCGTCTGGAAAGCGGCTGCATCGAACTTGTCGACTTCCAGCCCGACCCCCTCGGCCGAGGCGTTGACATTGCGCGCGCCGGTCGAGGTGTAGCCAAAGCGCATGATCGACCAGTTGCCAGCAGGCAAGCTCGCCTCCAGCTGGCCGTCCTCGCCAAGCGCGTGGGTGAGATTGATGACCTTGTCGGACGCGATCACCGCCTCGTCGGGCACGCTGATCGTCTCGGGCAGCCGCACGCCAAAAACGTAAGCCAGGATGGTGTGCCCGGCGGGATTGTCGACTTGCGCATTGGTGGACAGCTGGATCTCGCCAAGCGAGAAGCTCATGTCGGAGGTGATGCGGAAATGGCGCGCGCGCACCGGCTCGAAGGATGAGTTCACCGACCATTCGCTTTTGCCCAGGCGCGGCTTGTCGAACGCGAGCGCTGGTTGGAAATTGATCCCATCCGGCGAAATTTCCAGCCCGACCGCGACATTGCGATCAGGGATATTGTCGATCATTACAGTGCGCACATCGATCGGCTGCGCATAGTCGAACTGCAGCCAGCCCTTCTCCCCCTCGTTCACCTGAAGCGCGGCAAGCGAGCGCGGATCGCCATCACGTGCGCGCGCGATATCGAAGGAGGGGTCCGACGCTGAAATGCGCGGGGAGAGCGCTTGATCGCGCACTTCGCCTGCGAGCGCGGGATAGGCGATTACTGCAATATCCTCGTACAGTCCTTCCTGCGCAATCGGCTGCTCCAGATCGAGCGCAATTTCCCCGCCGGTAACGAGCTTCTGCGTCCACACGAGCTTCTTCATCGACTGCTCGGGCGTGATCCAGGGTCCGCCGGTGGAGGACCAGCCATCGGCATTGTGAAAGGCAAAGCGGATGCCCAGGCGCTGGCATTCGGCCGCGGCATGGGCAATCAGATCGAGATGCTCGGGGCTGTTGAAGACCACTGGGCCGATGGAAATGCCCTGTGTCACATGAAACAGCACGATCCCGCCCACGCCGTTTTCGGCAAGCGCTTCGAGATCCTTGGTGAGGCCCTCGCGCGTCATGTTGCCGCTCATGACGTGGAACCATGTCCACGGCCTTGCATCGGCGGGAGGGCTAATGAACCCTTCGCGCAGATCGCCAAGTTCGGGCGCAGGCTGCGCGCTGAGCGGGGCAACAGCCAGCAGGCAAAGGGCAAGTGCGCTCGCGATCCTGGACTTGCTCAGTCTTGCAATTTTCTCGCGCCTTGCCGGTTTGCTCATGTTGTCCGCACCCTAGCCTCTGTCAACGCGCTATCCTGTGAAGACGCAGTGTCACAGGCGCGGGAATTTCCGGGCGCGCCTGATCCTGGAAACTCGGGTTGGCTTCCCAGCTGATGTAATAATCATGCTCGCTCGAAGCGGGGACGCCTTCCGCTGCAAACACATATTGCACAAGCGCGGGGTTGTCGCGCAGGTTCGCAATCTGCGCGGGGACCAGCTCGTAAGCGGTTTTCGAGACGAGCCGATTGGTCGCGGGATCGACGATGAACTCGATCGGCGCGCCATCGCGCCTTGCGCGCACGCGAATCGTTCCGTCCTCGGCAACGAAGGGGTTTTCCGGCACGAGGATGGAGACATTGAGGCTTCCCCCAAGATCGAGCTCCTGGCGCGATCCGGTCCAGTCGCTGATCTGGTGCGTGCTCCAGCCATCGCCGGCCTTGCGCGCAAGATGGATTTGCGTGTCGCCGCGCGCATCGTTCTTGTAATAAGCGACCATCGGCAAGCCATCGGGATCAAAGCCGATGCGCGTCTGCCCGTTGAGCATCCCGCCGCCGACCGGAACCGGATCGATGATTTCGCCCGTGGCGCGGATGATCGGCAGGCTGACCGGCTCGCCGTTTGAAGTCTCCCAATTGATCATGTCGCGGCTGCGCACATAGGACAGATTGTTGTTGGTGTCGGCCGATTTCGTCTCGCGCCACACCCAGACCATATGGAACATGCCGTCAGGCCCGAGGTCGGGACCGTTATAGTAGGAGCCGCGCTCACCTTCGCCGTCGAACATCTGCCCGCCGTGCATCAGCGACCAGGTCTTGCTCGCAGTATCGTAGCGGTGGAAGTAATATTTGCCCTCGCCGCTCGAGCCGATGCGGAACACCGCGATCAGCCGACCCTTGTCGTCATGCAGGAAGCGCGGATAGGTGACTTCCTGCTCGCGCGCCTTGTCGGCGAGATATTCGACCTGTTCGAGCGTGCGCACATTGTACGGCTCGCGCGACCGGAAATAGATGATCGGATCGGAATGCATGTTGCCCAGCACATGGATGTGGCCGGTCTCGTCAATGTCGATCGTCGCGTAATTGTGGCTGTCCCAGCCCACGAAGCTGGGCAGCTTGTGATAGCGCCATGGCGAGCGGATATCGGGCCGGTGCGCCACGCTCATCTGGCGGCTGGCGTCGTAATAGACGATGAACTGATGCTCGCCGCGCTGAATCATCTGCGAATGCACGCGGTGGCCCGACCAAACCATGTCGATCGCCTCGTATTCGGTGGCGAGATTGAGCTTTTCGGCTGCCACTTCGTCGGTCTTTTGCGCCAGCGCGGGCTGCGCAAGCAAGGCCAGAGGCAGCAAGGAGGCAAGAAGCCGATGCGAGAACAGCGATGGCGATGATCGGTCGATTTTCAATTTTTTCTCCCAGCACAACAATCTTTTGCCATCATCAGGCAGAACCAGCTTCTCGCGGTCCAGTCCATAAAAAAGGCTCCCGATTGTTAACACATAACAATCGGGAGCCAAAGGCAGTTTCAAAGAAATTAGAACTTCAGCGTCGTGCCGATACCATAGGTGCGGCCGTCATAGCTGACCAACTGGCCCAGCTCTTCAAAGCCCACATATTCCTCGCGACGTTCGTTGAGGATGTTGAACATTTCAAAGCGCACCTCAAAATTCTTGAGCGGCTTAACTGCACCCGAGAAATCAAGCTGTGCGTAGGGCGCAGAGAAGGTCGACGATCCGCTGAAAGACGATCCACCTTCACGCTGGATCGCAGACTGGCGGTTATACGCAAGACGCATCTGCAACCAATCCTTCTCATAATAGCCGATGATATTATACGTATCTTCAGCCACGTTGAACAGCTGGGTTCCGCCGCCGCCGCTCGAACGAACGCGGGTGTAGTTGAACACGCCGCCCATGTCCCTGATGATCGGCACATCGATGAAATCGAAGTTCTGCTGAATCTGGAACTCAAAGCCATCGACATCGATCGGGTTAGGATTGTTCAGGCTGACGCGAATACGGATCCGCTCCACATTACCTGTTTCCGAATTTACGAATTCGCACCGGCCACTCACATTATTCAAAGGTCCGGTATTGAAATCGCCAATGGAGAAACTTTGATCCTGCGGACAGAAGTTGTTGCTGCGGGAAATGTCGTTCTCAAGTGTTTTGCGGAAATACCCGAGTGAGATAACGCTCCCGGGACGGTTATACCACGAAATCCCGACATCAAACGCTTTGGAACTGCGAGGCAGAATATCCAGACTGCTCACCGTGACCTGGGTCTGCGGCGTGGAATCGTTAATATCATCAAGATCGATAACGCCCGAAACGATTGTTGTCTGAGCTGGCGAGAACTCGGCCAGATCGATCGCTTCAAAGGTTTCGTAGTAGGCAGCCCGCATTACCAGATTGTCAGTGAGATCGACGATCAAATTGGCCGAAGGCAGCCATGCCTCGAAGTTCGCGAAGGCGGGTTGCGGGGCAGTGAACGCCCCAGGCCGGAAAGAGGCCCCTTCGCTGCCATCATCCCGGAAGTTGATTGGGGTGATGCCCGTTTCACCGGCCGCAATGCGAGCATCGCGGTCAGCAGCAAGCGCTTGATAGAAGTCGAACGACGGGTCATTCACCAATCCTCCAAGATCGGTCTTGATATAGCGCAGACCGAAATTACCCCGTATACCGATATCTGGGTTCATTTCCGACACGTCGAACTTCGTCTGAGCATATAGCTCAATCGTTTCGCGATCGGAATTGTAGTTTTCTCCAGCTACCCGACGGAGCGGGAACCGTTGCAAGGTGCCCGACAACGGGTTGACGGGAGCAAGCCGCGTCAGTTCATCCGGCGTAACGGTCGCAGCTACCGCTGCATTCAACTCTGGAAACAAAGCCCTTTTGTTTGCTGCCGACGGGTTAAATGTGGTGCCGGTCTCAGTAAGGTCACGCGTAAACGGGAACAGTGCGCCGTTGACCGCGTCCAGATCCAACGAGAAGAAGCTGTCGCGTTCGGCCCCTGGCAGTGTCCCTCCAAAGAAGTCCCCGCCGGTGGTAACCGCGTCGTTAAGCTTCAGCGCATCGGATGTCAGATTTCCAAACCGCAGCCCGATGCCGCTATTTTCAGCGAAAACCTTCGTCGCATTTTCCTTTGAGTAGAAGCCGCCAATGCCGACCGATGTAAACGGTCCGAAGTTCAGATTGCGCTCGATATCAAAGTCGATCGCCTTGAGATCGCGCTCGACGCGGTTGTCGCTAGCCGCTGCAGTAAAGGTCAGCCCGGTTGTTTGAGGCAATCCATCCGGTGCGATGAAAGCGCGCTGCACAGTCGCCTGAATGGTGTTGCCGCCGCTAAGGGAATAAGTCCTCTGGTTGGCAACCGCTGCGTCGGGGCGCGGCGCGAAATCGAGCAGCTCCGTTGGGAAAAATGCGTCGAGGAAATAGTTGTCGAAATTCCCGGCACCGGTCCTGATGGTAGCGAAAACGCCGTTGCCTCGACCATCGACCTGCCGCCCGTCCGCATCCGTGATTGGAACACGCCTGGATGCGTTATTCCCCCTGTTTTCGCGAATACGAACATCGTACTGCGTTTGCTTCACCTCACCGATTGCCTTGGAATAGGTGCCGACCAGATTAACTTTCCAGTTATCATTTTCCCAATTCATTTGGGGATATATTGCCCAAGCCTGATCCAGGGCTGGATTGCTTCGGTTACCGATCGCGCTTGAAACGTCACTCGCCGTGATATCGCTGACGAGGTAAACGTTGGTAGCCGTCCCGGTATTGTCGCGGTCCACCAGCCCCACGAACACTGGATCGACCAGCGGCGTTACGACCCCATTAATGTCGCTTGGGCTGACCGAGAAGATATCGAGATTCGCCTCCTTGAGGTCGCGCCGGGTGAAGATACCATCGACACGAATCGAGAGATCGGAAGCGGGACGCCATTCAAGACCCGCCGCCGACGAGAACCGATAGCCGACGTTGGACAAGGCGAACTGACGAA
>DAIQNS010000082.1:0-8945 GCA_036788315.1 Alteraurantiacibacter sp.
TGCGGGCTGTGCCGGAGTGGTCGATGCGGCTTGCGCTGCTTCTTCGACCTGGTCCTGGGCGATTGCATCGGCGCCGTAAGCACCAAAACCGACCGCAAACAGTACCATTGCCGAGGCAGCAGCCCCGGCGCGCTTGTATCCGAATTTCATCTATCTCTTTGCTCTCGGCGGTGAGAAACCGGTTCAGGTCTGGTGCGCTGGAGGCCTTGTTGGCCGCATGAAGGGCGCACGAATTCTAATGTAACCTGTCGGTCGCTCCCCGTCTGCGCACCGCGGGCGCCGGCCTTATTGCCGAACGCTTATGGCATACGCTGATGAGTGAAAGTCGCCGCGCCACATAGCGCGCATTACCCCGATGTCAATGCGCAGCGGGGATGATACCCAGCACATTCTCGGCATTGCGCACATCGCACTCGACCACCCAAAGATCATCGTCCTGGTGCCCACGGCGGGTACAATATTCGCTGAATTCATGAGGCTTATCGGGGTCTTGTAGCTTTGTCTGGACCCATTCACGGCCTCCATCGAGGCTCGGCATCCGCTCATAGGCACGCGCGTTTGTGCCATTTTCGCAACATATCACCAATAAGGTGCCTGCGTCTCTTTCGCCCTTGGAAAGCACCATCGCGAAGCCGCCAGCGGCCTGAACCACGCGGATCATGCCGGAAACTTCAAGATACGCGGGGATTCGCGCAATGCTCATTGGGAGCGGTAACCCGGCAGGCCGGCAAGCGGGATGTGCGAGCGCATGAAGGTGCCGGTGCCGCGGCCGATCTCGTCGCCTTCCTCGTCGGTCAGATGCGCTTCGGCGATATAGACCCGTCGCTTCCCGCTGACCCAGCGACCTTCGGCGACAACCCTGCCAGCCTTCAAGGGTTTGGTAAAATGCAGATTGAAGCCCGTGGTAAGCAGAAACCGGTCCGAAACCAGCGTGTTCGCGGCATAGAAGGCGGCGTCGTCGAGCATCTTGAAATAGACCGTGCCATGCGCCGCGCCCGCAGCATGGAAAACGCTCTCATCGGCATCGAACTCAATGCGCGCAATCCCTTTGCCCGGGATCGTCAAGCGCGAGCGGAACAGCGTATTGATCGGCGCGGAGGCATAGAGCCGTTCAAGCGCGCGATAGTGTGCCGCAGCGCCATCCTCTGTCCGGGCGCTTTCATCTGGTGCCCCCTCAGGCGGCGTCACGGTCCGCCACATCGGCCATCAGGCAATAGAGCGCATCGGCATCGGGCGCCTGGCTCAAAGCATCATGCATGCGCTCATCACGCACCAGGCGCGAGATCGCGGCAAGCGCATGGAGATGGGTCACGCCGCTGTTGTCAGGGGAAAGCAGTCCGAAAACCAGATCGACCGGCATTCCGTCAGCGGCATCGAAATCCACCGGGCGCGCGAGCTTGGCGAGCGCGACAAGCGGTCGCTTGAGATCGGGAAAGCGCGCATGCGGGATCGCGACGCCCCGGCCAAAGCCAGTGCTGCCAAGCTGTTCGCGCTCCTGGAGATGTTCGAGCACCAGCGCGGGATCAAGTTCCCAGGCGCGCGCGAACAGGCCGCTGAGGTCCTCGAGGATCGCGCTCTTGCTGTCCGACTGGATCAGCGCAACCGCCTCGGGTTTGATCGCAAAAATACCGTTCATCTCATCCGACTTCATCATTTCCAAGGTCGTCGCGCGGCGGCCCGTGGGGGCGTCGCGCAGCAGGTTGGAAACGCTTTCCTTCTTGGAGCGGCTTGGATCTCACGCGTGCTCCTGCGACTTTGCGGTCAGGAAGGCTCGACCCAGCCAATGGATCCGTCCGGGCGGCGATAGACCATATTATGCCGTCCGGTGCCAGCATTTTTGAAAAACAGCGCGCTGGTGTGGCGCAGATCGAGCTCCATCACCGCGTCCGAAACACTCACTTCGGGAATGTCGATGCGCGTTTCCGCGATGACAGGAGGGGCATCATAAGTGACCTCCTCCTCGCTCTCGACTTCGAATGCCTCAAAGATCGTATAGGCCGCCTCGTCGCGCGCCATCGCATGGGTGGATTGTTCGTGCCGGTCCTTCAGGCGGCGCTTGTACCGGCGCAATTGCTTCTCGATCTTCTCGGCCGCCTGGTCGAATGCGACATGCGCGTCATGCGCCTGCCCGTGGCTCTTGAGAATGAGGCCATGATTGACGTGCAGGATGATATCGGCGGCGAACGCACTGGCGGGCGCTTTGCCGAAAGTGACCGTGGAGGACAGCGCGCTACTGAAATTTTTCTCGACCATGGCCTCGAGCCGCTCGGTTGCATGCTCCTGCAAGGCAGCGCCAGTGTCCATCTGATGTCCAGAAACACGAATATCCATATGCTCACTCCTCAGGTAATCTGTGCCGCGCCAGCCTGGAGGCGACCGATTACGATCACGAGGTCCAGAGCGGCTTTTCCAGCTTTGCAAGAAAGGCGGTGTGCCGCGCAAGCTCTTCCGCGCTTGCCGCATGCGGGCGGGGCGGGCGATAGGGGCCCTTGCGCGGAACAAATCTGATGATTTCCGCTGTATTCTCAACCTCTTCACTCGCCAGCCCGAGACCGATCTGCCGCCCGCCGGTCAGCTCGACATAGACCTGCGCGAGCAACTCGGCATCAAGCAGGGCCCCGTGAAGCACGCGGTGGCTGCGATCGATGCCATAGCGCGAACACAGGGCATCGAGCGTATGCTTTGCGCCGGGATGCCGTTTGCGTGCGATGGCGAGCGTATCGATCATGCGCTCGAGGCCGATCTCGGCGCGCCCGCAGAATTTCAACTCGGCATTGAGAAAGCCGAAATCGAACTGGGCATTGTGCGCTATCAATTGCGCATCGCCGATGAATTCGAGCAGATCGGCAGCGCAATCCTTGAACAATGGCTTGCCCGCAAGGAAGCTCGCGGACAGTCCGTGGATCTTCTCCGCTGCAGCAGGCATGTCGCGCTCGGGATTGAAATAGGCGTGATAATCGCGCCCCGTTGCGACGCGGTTGACCATCTCAATGCAGCCGATCTCGACCATCCGGTCCCCGTTGAGGGGGTCAAATCCGGTTGTTTCGGTATCGAAAATGATTTCGCGCATGCCCGCCTTATCGAACCGGCGCGCCGGGAGCGCAACTAGGCAGTGAGCTTCTCCACCAGAGCTTTGACCTGCGCTGCGGTTTGTTTCAGCGTGGTGCCAGTGTCGATCACGAAATCGGCATGCGCGCGCTTTTGGGCATCGGGCATCTGGCGCGCCAGGATCAGCGCGAATTTCTCCTCTGTCATGCCCGGCCTCGCGAGCACGCGTTCGCGCTGGACATCGGGCGGGGCGGATACCACCAGAATACGGTCCATCTCCTGCGCGCCGCCCGTTTCGAACAGCAGCGGAATATCGAGCACGATCAATTCGGCATCGCGATTGGCGTCCAGAAACGCCGCGCGTGCTTCGCGCACGGCGGGATGAACAAGCGCTTCGAGCTGCGCGAGCGCCTCTTCATCGCCAAAAACCTGCGCGCCCAGCACATCGCGCCGGACACCTTCTTCACCGGTGCTGCGGGGAAAAGCCGCTTCGATCGCAGGCAACAAGGCGCCGCCCGGCCCCTGCAGGCGGCGCACCTCAACGTCGGCATCGAAAACGGGGACGCCAAGCTCTGCAAACATCGCTGCAACCGCGCTTTTGCCCATGCCGATCGAGCCGGTCAGCCCGAGAATGAGGCGCGCTTTCCCGCTCATTGCATCAACAGCGCGCGCAGCGCTTCATCCCTGTCGCTGCGCGGCGGCTGAGCACCGAAAAACTTCACGAAGGCCACGGCAGCCTGGCCAATGAGCATGGTATAGCCATCGATCGTCCGGAATCCCGCACTGCGTGCATGCTGAAGCAAGGGCGTTTCAGGGGGGCTGGTGATGATATCATAAACGATGCTGCCCGGCGGCACATGGGTCAGGTCGAAAGCGAGCGGGGGCTGGCCGGTCATGCCCAAGGGGCTCGCATTGACCACCAGATCGAAGCAGCCTGCGCGGTCATCAAAGGCAAAACCGGTTGGAGCGGCAAATTGCGCGAGCGGGGCCACATGGTGCTCTGCGCCGGGCACAAGTTCATCGAGCAGAGCGCGCGCCTTGGCCACATTGCGGCCCGCCACAACCAGCGTCACGCCGCGCTGCGCGAGAGCCACGATAATCGCCCGCGCGCCGCCGCCAGTCCCCAGAATGCGCGCCATGCGGAACAGATGCGGGCGTGCAAGCTCCACCTCGAGCGGTTCGAGAAAGCCCGGAGCATCGGTATTGTAGCCGGTCAGCGATCCGTCGCGCTCACGCACCACGGTATTCACTGCGCCGATTTGCGAAGCAGCGGGATCAATCCGGTCGCATAGTGCCATGATCGCCTGCTTGTGGGGCATGGTGGCATTGCAGCCGCGCCAGTCGGGATCGGACCTGCGCGCGGCCAGATAGTCCGCCAAACCCTCGGCAGTAACGTGGCAAAGCCTGTATTCGGCATCAATTCCCAGGGCTTGCAACCAATGGTTGTGGATCACAGGCGATTTGGATTGCACAATCGGATCACCGATGACTTCGGCATAGGGTCTGCTCATCGCGGCAACTCCCCCAATTCGCGTAGTGCCGCGAGCACCGGCAGCAGCGGCATGCCCAATACGGTAAAGTGATCACCTTCGATGGCTTCAAACAATTGTACGCCCAGCCCCTCAATGCGGAACACCCCGACACAGGCCCCTACGGCAGGCCACTCGGCATCGAGGTAGGAGGCGATGAAACTGTCCGACAAGGCGCGTACCCTGAGGCGCGCCAGACTGGCATGACGCCAGAGCACCGCGCCATCGCGCGCGAGCGCAGCAGCGGCGTGCAAATCCATTGTGCGACCCGAAAAGAAGCGCAAATGCTCGGTCGCTTCGGCGCGGTCACGGGGCTTGTCAAAGCGTCGCCCGTCGACAACCACGAGTGAATCGCTCCCCAGCACCAATGCGCCATCGCCATCTCCAACACCGTCGAGCGCAAGCGCCTTCGCCTCCGCCAGCGCAAGCGCGATGGCGGCAGGCGGCGCATTGCCCATGCGCGCTTCTACCGCGCGTTCGTCAAGCGCAGCAGGGCGCGCTTCGAAAGCCACGCCCGCATCGCGCAGCATTGCCTGCCGGGACGCGGATTTGGACGCAAGAATGATCATCAGATCGGCTTTGGTCCGTGGCTCGCGGGAATATCGCGCTTCCCCCGCTCCTGATAGAGCCGGATCACTGCCGCTGCCGTCTCTTCGATCGAGCGGCGCGTGACATCGATCACCGGCCAGCCATTGTCGGCATACATGCGCCGCGCAAACGCAAGTTCCGCGCGCACCTGTTCATCGTCCACATAAGCGCTCTCGGTGGTTTCGTTGAGCGACAACAACCGGTTGCGGCGGATTTGCACCAGCCGCTCGGGCGCGGTCGTCAGCCCCACGATCATCGGACCGCGCAGTTTGAACAGCGATGGCGGTGGCGGGCTTTCCACCACCAGCGGAATATTGGCGACTTTGAAGCCGCGATTGGCAAGATAGATGCTCGTTGGGGTTTTCGAAGTTCGCGATACGCCCGCTAGAACAATTTCGGCCTCTTCCCAGTTTTCCCAGCCGATCCCATCATCATGCGCGATGGTGAACTGGATCGCATCGACCCGCGCAAAATAGGCTTCGTCCATCACATGCTGTCGGCCCGGCCTGCCGTGCGCTTCCTGGCCGAGACGCTCTTCCAGCGCCAGGGTAACCGCATCGAGCGCGGCGACATGCGGCAGGCCCAGCGTGCGGCACCGCTCCTCAAGCCGCTCGCGAATAGCCTCATTCACGACTGTGTGGAGGACGAGGCCCGGATTGGCCTTGAACTCTTCCAGAACGCGGTCAAGATGCTGGCGAGAACGGACCATCGGCCAGAAATGGCGCACCACTTCGCTATCGTCGAACTGCGCTAGCGCAGCCTTGGCAAGCATCTCGAGCGTCTCGCCGGTGCTGTCGGACAGGAGATGGAGATGCAGGCGGGCCATAGGGATAAGCTGGGGCTGATGAACCATGTGGATGAAGAGGGGCATAAACCATGGGAGAGAGCAGCGGACAAGTGCTGGATGGAATTGTGTCCCCGCTGACAGCTTGGTTCAGAGTCACCTTATCGTCATTTTCCGAACGGTTTTGCGTGCCTGTGAATTGCGCGCAGAACTTGCGATTGACACCGGCGATGCGCGAGTCGCGACTTCGCGGGGACTGTTCAATCCGGGAGAATTCGGGCACAGAATGGTAATTCCCGTAATCCACAGGCCCTACTGACTCCAACATCCTATTTTAAATATTTATTATTTTGGATTGATCTCTCGATGCCCGGAATTTTGCTCGATAATTTAAACGGTACACGCACGGCCCGACGGCCAGTCTGGCTCATGCGGCAAGCGGGGCGATATTTGTCGGAATATCGCGCCTTGCGCGCGGAAAAAGGCGGATTTCTCGAACTTGTCTATGACAGCGACGCGGCCGCCGAAGTCACAGTCCAACCTCTGCGCCGTTTCGGCTTTGATGGGGCCATCCTGTTTTCCGATATCCTGATCGTGCCGCATGCCATGGGGCAGAACCTCTGGTTCGAAGCCGGCGAAGGACCGCGTCTTGCACCTGAGCTGATTGACGGAGCATGGCAGCAGCTTGAAAGTGCGCGCCACCATTTCGATCCGGTCTACAAGACCGTCGCGCTGGTGCGCGCCATGCTCGATCCCGGTGTCACCATGCTTGGCTTTGCCGGCTCTCCGTGGACTGTTGCGACCTATATGGTGGCGGGGCAGGGGTCCAAGGATCAGGGCCAGGCGCGGGCCTTGGCGCATCGCGATCCGGCGGCATTCCAATCGCTGATCGATGCCATTGAAAGCGCCACGGTCGAATATCTCATCGGCCAGATCGATGCTGGCGCCGAAGCGGTGCAATTGTTCGACAGCTGGGCCGGATCGCTTTCGCCCGCGCAATTCGAGCGTTGGGTCATTGCCCCCAACGCCCGGCTCGCTGCTGCGGTTCACGAAGCGCGGCCCGGTGTTCCGGTGATCGGCTTTCCCAAGGGCGCGGGCGCCAAGCTGCCCGCCTATGCGCGTGAAACGGGTGTTGACGCCTGCGGGATCGACGAGACGCAGGAACCGGTGTGGATCGACAAGGAATTGCCCAAGGATATGCCGGTCCAGGGCAATCTTGATCCCATGCTGCTGCTTGCCGGAGGGGAACCGCTCAACCAGTCGGTGCGCGATATCTGCAAGGCCTTTGCTGATCGTCCGCATGTCTTCAATCTGGGCCACGGTATCGACAAGACGACGCCAATCGCTCATGTCGAGCAACTTCTGGAAACGCTCCACGCCATCGGGGGATGACGGCGCCTCGCGCAGCCCCTAGATAGCTTTCATGCAGGATGAACTCGCGATGCTCTATTTCTGGCTCAAGGCAGGCCATGTCATCTTTGTGATCTTCTGGCTTGCAGGGCTGTTCCTGTTGCCGCGGTTGTTTGTCTACCACCAGGAAGATGGTCTCACCGGCGAAATCCACGAGAAATGGATCAGCCGCGAGCGCAAGACGCTCAAGATCATCCTCGCGCCCTCGCTGATCGTCGTCTGGCTGCTTGGCCTTGCTCTCCTGGGAACGGGCGCTGTGGCCATGGGCGGGTGGCTCGTGGCCAAGCTGCTGCTGGTCTTCCTGCTGACAGGTTATCACATGTATCTTGTTGGTTATGCAAGGAAACTTGCCAGTGGCCAGACGCCGTTGACGGGCAAGAAATTGCGCCTGATCAACGAGGTGCCGGGCATTGCCATGGCGGTGATCGTGATCCTGGTGGTGGTCAAACCGTTCTGACCGCGCGCCCGGCGGCGAGCGGTCGCAATTTTGCGAATTGACCCGCGCACCGCAAAGGCAGTATTGAAGATTTCAACCGGCGTCGCTCGCTGCCTTTTTGCAAAGGTGAGCAGGTCTGCTTTCTCCAAGCCCTTTGGCCTGCCGGCATCCTCGAATAACTGGAATCATTACCAAAATGCATCTTAAAGAACTCAAGCAAAGAGCGCCGGCCGAACTCGTTTCGATGGCCGAGGAACTGGGCGTCGAAGGCGCTTCGACCATGCGCCGTCAGGATCTGATGTTCGCGATTCTCAAGGAAGTCGCGGAAGAGGGCGAGGAAATTCTCGGGATTGGCACGATCGAAGTGCTCCAGGATGGCTTCGGTTTCCTGCGCTCTCCCGAGGCGAACTATCTCGCCGGCCCCGACGATATCTATGTCTCGCCCAACCAGGTCCGCAAGATGGGCCTGCGCACCGGCGACACGGTCGAAGGCGAAATCCGCGCGCCCAAGGATGGCGAACGCTATTTCGCGCTGACCAAGCTGCTCAAAGTCAATTACGATGACCCCGATGCTGTCCGTCATCGCACCAATTTCGATAATCTGACCCCGCTCTATCCCGATGAGCGGCTCAACCTCGATACCAAGGACCCCACGGTCAAGGATAAGTCGGCCCGGGTGATCGATCTGATTTCGCCGCAGGGCAAGGGGCAGCGTGCACTGATCGTGGCTCCTCCGCGCACGGGCAAAACGGTGCTTTTGCAGAACATGGCCAAGGCCATTACCGACAATCATCCTGAAGTCATCCTGTTGGTGCTGCTCGTTGACGAGCGGCCCGAGGAAGTGACCGACATGCAGCGTTCGGTTAACGGCGAAGTAATAAGCTCAACCTTTGATGAGCCTGCTTCCCGGCACGTCCAAGTTGCTGAAATGGTTATCGAAAAGGCCAAGCGTCTGGTCGAGCACAAAAAGGACGTCGTGATCCTGCTTGATTCGATCACAAGGTTAGGTCGAGCTTACAACACGGTTGTTCCCAGCTCAGGCAAAGTGCTCACCGGCGGTGTCGATGCCAATGCGCTACAACGGCCCAAGCGCTTTTTCGGCGCGGCGCGCAATATCGAGGAAGGCGGCTCGCTTTCCATCATCGCCACC
>DAIQNS010000083.1:0-8906 GCA_036788315.1 Alteraurantiacibacter sp.
CGATGACGACATCGTTTTCACCAATGGGCGCATCGACCAGCGCCAGCCCCTCGCGCCGCGAAGCAATCGTTATCGGCACCCGGCGCGCCTCGTCATCGACCACTGTCCACAGATACGAGCCTTCTCCGCCCCACACGATCGCTTCCTCGGGCACTGCGGGCCGGACCACCCCTGCACCTGCAAAACGCACGCGAAAACTCATGCCCGGGCGCAAAAGGTCGCCCGAATTGTCGATCGCAGTGCGCACGGTGTAAGTTCGCTGGTCGCTCGCAATCGAGCTGTCGACCGTCACCACGCGCGCTTCGATAGTACGCTCGGGGTCGGAGAAAGGCGTGACTTCGACGATCGTGCCAGGAGTGAGCCGCGAAAAGGCCGCTTCCGGAGCCGGAAAATCGACATAGAGCGTCCCGCGCTGGTCGATCTGGGCGATAAGCGTATCGGTGCCGACCCTGTCGCCGGGATCGATATCGGTGAGGCCGATGTGACCGCTGAACGGCGCGCGCACGGTGCGGTTATCCAGCGCTTCGCGCGCCTGCTCGAGTTCGACCCGGGCGGATGCGAGCGCGGTTTCGCCCGCTTCGATCTGGCTGTCCGAAATCGCTCCGGTGTCCTCGATCCGACGATACCGGGCGAGCAATTGCGATGCCTCTTGCACCTGCCCTGCGCCAGATCGACCGCAAGGCGTTGCTGACGGCTGTCGAGAATGACAAGCGGTTGCCCCTGCCGCACATAATCGCCCGCCGAGAACCGCACCGCCACCACGCGCCCTGCCGTCTCGGGATAGAGATCTGCCGAGGTGACAGCGCGCGCCGTGCCCACGGCCTCGACCTGCAATTGCTCGGCCAGCATGACGGGATTGTCCGCCACCACGGTAACTGCCTCATCGGTGCGCTCGCGCTCAGCCCCGGAACATCCGGGGAAAAGCAGGATCGCTATCATGCACAGGATCGGGCGAAGGGGACAACTGCGAAAGCTCTAAACGAATTTCCGGTCAAGGAAAGCAGTGCTTTGGACCCTGTCTGGTCCATCGGCAGAGCTCAACCCTAAGCGGGCCTTTCAGGGCCGAACCCGGCCACAGCATCCGCTGCCGAGGATGCTGCGATCATTTGATAATCGCTGATCAACTGCTCTACCAAGGCGCTGTCCTGAGGAAATTCCGATCCGAAGATCGCCGTGATCGCCAGTAGCCCCCTCACCGCTTCGGCACAATCTTTCGCCTTCGCAATCACCTCGGCGGTCTCGCTTGCAAGCGGATCATCGACGGCATGGCTGCTGCCCGCGTCACCCCTTCCCGATTGCCAGTGCATCCAACCTGCCAGCGCCAGCGTCAGCGCAGCGGGAATGCCGCGGTCAGCCGCGCGATAGTCGAGGATCGCATTGAGCCAGCGCTGCGGCAGTTTCTGGCTGCCGTCCATGGCGATCTGGTGATTGAGATGCTGCAAGGCGGGATTGGCAAAGCGCGCCGCCAATTGCGCGCGATAAGCGACCGGATCGAAACCCTCGACGGGCGTGAGCGTCACTTGCGCTTCATCCCATAGCGTTTCGACCAGATGGGCAAAGCCGGGCGCCGCCATCGCCTCATGAACATAGCGGTGGCCCGCCAGTCCGCCGAGATAGGCAATTGCCGAATGCGCGCCATTGAGAAGGCGCAGCTTGGCCATTTCCCATGCCGCAACATCGGTGGTCATCTGCACGCCGACCTGTTGGAGCGGCGGGCGGCGATTGCAGAACCAGTCTTCGACAACCCATTGGCTGAACGGCTCTGTCTTGACCATGGCCTCATCGCGCAGTCCGGCGGTCTGCTCGAAGCTGTCGAGATCATCGGCCCTCGTAGCCGGTACGATCCGGTCGACCATCGAGGACGGGAATGCCACTTCGTGCGCGATCCATGCGGCAAGCGCAGGATCGATCTGCTGCGCCAGTGCCAATACCGCCTCGCGCGTGCGTTTGCCGTTCTCGGGCAGATTGTCGCACGAAAGTACGGTGAACGGAGCAAGACCCGCCGCGCGCCGCGCCTGAAGGCCCGCCACCAGAAAGCCCGGCGCCGTGCGCGGCAAGGAAATATCGGCAATATCGCCCGCGACAGCTACATCGCCAGTCTTGAGTGCGCCAGTGGCAGGATCGAGGCAATAGCCCTTCTCGGTCACGGTGAGCGTGACCAGCGCGACAGAAGGCTCGGCCATGGCCTGCACGAGCGCAGCAGGATCCTCCGGCGCGACCAGCACATGGCGGATCGAGCCGACCACCCTGATCTGCTCATCATCGCCATCGCGCACCAGGACGGAGAAGAGGCCATCCTGCGGGTTCAATTGCTCCGCCACCGAAGCCGAGCGCAAGCTGCTGCCGCAAATCATCCAGCCCTCGTGCCCCGCGCTCAAGAGTGCATCGAAGTAAGCCGCCTGATGTGCCCGGTGAAATGCTCCGGTGCCAAGATGGACAACGCC
Organism: Alteraurantiacibacter sp.; assembly: GCA_036788315.1. Lineage (GTDB taxonomy): Bacteria > Pseudomonadota > Alphaproteobacteria > Sphingomonadales > Sphingomonadaceae > Alteraurantiacibacter. The sequence continues at coordinate 2,445 of DAIQNS010000083.1, forward strand.
GCAAGCGGCATCGCGGTCATAGGCCGGCACAATCGCGCTGCCGGGCAATTTCTCCAGCGTGGCGGAGGAAAGACGGGTCATCGAACTTGCTTGCCTTGCGAGAGGAAGATCACAACCGGTAGGCCGCCTTCGCCAGATTATAGCTGAGATCGATCGCCACATCATGCGCATCATCTTCAAGCATGCGGTGCTCGGCCACCAGTCGGGCAAGGAACCCGCAATCCATGCGCCGCGCGACATCATGGCGGGCCGGGATCGACAGAAAGGCGCGGGTATCGTCGTTGAAACCGACGGTGTTGTAGAACCCGGCGCTTTCGGTGGTCTGCTCGCGGAAGCGCCGCATGCCCTCGGGGCTGTCATGGAACCACCACGCCGGGCCGAGCTTGAGTACGGGATAATGGCCTGCGAGCGGCGCGAGTTCGCGCGCGTAGACGCTCTCGTCGAGCGTGAAGAGAATGATGCTCAAGCCCGGCTCGTTGCCATAGCGATCAAGCAAGGGGCGCAGCGCGTTAACATAATCGGTGCGCGTGGGAATGTCGGCGCCCTTGTCGCGCCCGAAGTTCTCGAACAATTGCTGGTTATGGTTGCGGTAGCAGCCCGGATGGATTTGCATCACCAGTCCGTCCTCAAGGCTCATGCGCGCCATCTCGACCAGCATGTGCCCGCGAAACGCCTCCGCTTCGAGCGCTGAGCAACCGCCCGTCATTACCTTGGCAAAAAGCGCTTCGGCGTCGGCTCGGGAAAGATCGGCGGTGCCCGCTGTGGGATGGCCGTGATCGGTCGAGGTTGCGCCGTGCGCCTTGAAGAACGCGCGCCTGTCCATCAAGGCATCGAGGTAGCCCTGATAGGTGCCCGCATCGCAGCCGGTAATTTCGCCAAGGCGCGCGACATTGCTGGCAAAGCCCTGAAATTCGGGGTCCAGCACATTGTCGGGCCGGAACGCCGTGACCACTTTTTTGCCCCAGCCATCGGCTTGCAATTTGCTGTGGTGGACCAGCGGATCGAGCGGATCCTCGGTGGTCGCGATCACTTCGATATTGAACCGTTCGAACAAGGCGCGCGGGCGGAATTCGTCCTGCTGCAGCTTCTGAGCGATCACATCATAATAATGGTCCGCTGTTGCCGCGCTCAGCGTTTCTTCAAGGCCGAAGACCTGCGAATACACCCAGTCATGCCACATACGAGAGGGCGTGCCGTGAAACAGATGATAATTCTGCGCAAACAGATGCCACACCTTGCGCGGATCGGTTTCCACTGCGCGTCCGCCGGCGCCTGGCTGCTTGGGAACGCCAAGATCCTCGAGTGCAATGCCTTGGCTGTACAGCATGCGGAAGACATAATGATCAGGCGTGATCAGCAGCGCGGACGGGTTTTCGAAAGCTGCGTTATCGGCAAACCAGGAGGGATCGGTATGGCCATGCGGGCTGATAATCGGCAGGTCGCGGACATCGGCATAGAGGCGGCGCGCAATCGCGCGGGTATCAGGATCGGCGGGAAACAGGCGATCGTCATGGAGGGATAGTCGGGCCACTAAAATCAGTCTCCTGGCTGAAACCGGCGTGGCTCGCCGGCAAATCTGGCGCGCTTGGCTTCAGCAGCTAGCGGCGCGGCTGCCTGCAAAGAATGATGATCATGCTGCGCAATCGCGCATGGCACCACGCCTTGTCGGACAAGTTGCTGGGCCAAAAAACCGGTCTGACCCAGGCGGAGGTGCCCGACAGACCAATTACAGCTCGTCAAGGATTCGCCCCGGGTTCTTAAACGCTTGCGCAAGCTGCGCCATTGTCATTTGCGTCAGACCACGCCTTGGAATGATGCCCGCTCACCCTCGCTATCGCTGCCCTGCTCCTTGTGCGTCTTTGTGAAATCGAATTGGTTTGACCAAAAAAGAACTTCGCATTAGCCCCAAGTCAACAAGGCAAAACAAGAGGATGAACATGGCAACACGGCGGGATGTCATCAAGGCGGCGGCTGCCACCGGCGCGACCGCGAGCATCGCGTCGCTCTCGCCTGCGGCATACGGCAGGATCCTTGGCGCCAATGACCGCGTGCAGGTCGCCGCGGTTGGCGTGCGGTCGCGCGGGCTTACGCTAATCAAGGAATTTACCAATGCAGGCGCCGATGTCACACGCGCTTTCGACGTTGACAGCCGGGTCGAGCAAGCGGTGCGCAGCGAGCTTGGCAGCGCGGGCATCGCGCAGCCCGCTTTCGGCAAGGATTTCCGCGTCGCGCTCGATGATCCAGACATCGATATCATCGCCATTGCCACGCCCGATCACTGGCATGCCTGCGGCACGCTCATGGCGATGCAGGCGGGCAAGCACGTCTATGTCGAAAAGCCCTGCTCATACAATCCGGAGGAAGGCGAGATGCTCGCCGCCGCGCAGGCGAAAACCGGCCTGCATGTGCAGATGGGCAATCAGCAGCGCTCCTCGGGTCCTTCAAACGAACTGATCGAGCGTATTCGCCAGGGCGAGCTGGGCGATATCTATCACGTCTACACCTGGTACGGAAACAAGCGCGGCGGCATCGGCCCTGAAGTGGCCGCGCCGGTGCCCGATTGGCTCGACTGGGATCTGTGGCAAGGCCCCGCCCCGCGCCGCGCCTATGCCAATCCGTGGGTGCATTATGAGTGGCACTGGAATTGGCACTGGGGAACGGGGGAAACCTGCAACAATGCCCTTCACGAACTCGATATCGCGCGCTGGATCATCGACACGCAAAATCCCGAAAAAGTGCGCACCCGCGCCAGCCGCCGCTTCTTCACCGACGATGCCTGGCAGATGTATGACACGATGACCGCCGAATTCGTCTATCCGGGCGATGTCTCGATCACCTGGGACGGCCATTGCTGCAACAATGTGCTGCAATTCGGGCGCGGGCGCGGCGCGCTGGCCTATGGCACCAAGGGCTCTGCGATCGTTGATCGTGAGGGCTACGAGATGTTCGATCTGGCCGGCAAGAAGACTGCCGAACGGCGCGAAGCGGGCGGCAATGCCGACACGACCGATTTGCGAGGCGGCGGCGGGCTTGTGACCCAGCATTGCCGCAATCTGATCGAAGTCGTGAACGGCCGCGCCAGCACACTTGCTTCGCCGATCGACGAAGGCGCGACCAGCACGCTGATGTGCCACCTTGCCAATATCGCCTATCGCACCGGGGCCGAACTCACCGTCGACCCGCAAACCGGCCGAATTGCCGAGAAATTTGCCCAGCCCTATGTCTCGCGCGAATACGAGCCGGGCTGGATGCCAACCATCTGAGGATGCTGCAAAACCCATGTCGATGATGTCCAGAACGCTTGTCTGCTCGCTCGCCGCGGGACTGTTTGCCCTGTCCGCAGCGCCCGCTATCGCCCACGATCACGGAAGCGAGGATGACGGCGACGGATGGCAGTTTCTATTCGACGGCGAAAGCCTGACGGGCTGGACCACCAAAGGCGGTGTCGCGCCGTTCGAAGTGGTCGACGGCGTGATTGTCGGCTCGGCCGTTCCCGATACGCCCAACACTTTCCTCGTCACCGAGGCCGAGTATGGTGATTTCATCCTCGAAGGCGAAATCCTCGTCACTGGCAATCTCAATTCCGGTTTCATGTTCCGCGCCGCTTCCCTGCCTGAATATCGCAATGGCGTTGTCCATGGCTATCAGGCCGAGTTCGACCCCTCGGACCGGGCATGGAGCGGCGGCATTTTCGAAGAACAGGCGCGCGGCTGGCTCTACCCGCTGACCCGCAATCCTGCCTGCCCGGCGGCCTATCGCGCTGACAGTTGGAACAGCTACCGGATCGAGGCGGTCGGCCCCGTGGTGCAGACAATCCTCAACGGGACGCCCTGCGCGCGGCTGATCGACAATGGCCGCACCTCTGGTTTCATCGGCCTGCAAGTGCATTCGATCCGCGCGGGGTCCGATGCCCTTGGCGCGGCAGGAGCAACCGCAAGCTGGCGCAATCTGCGCATCATGCCCGGTGCCATGAGCGCCGACCTGACCGCCTTCCCCGACAGCGTGCAGGAAATCAACTTGCAGCCCAATCGGCTTTCGGATGCCGAGCGCGCAAGCGGTTGGCAGCTCCTGTGGGACGGGGAAACAACCGAGGGCTGGCGCAGCGCCAAAGCTGCGGATTTCCCCGCGAAGGGATGGCGCATCGAGGACGGTCTGCTGATTGTTGAGAAGTCCGATGGCGGCGAAGCGACCAATGGCGGCGACATCATCACAACACGCGAATTTGCCGATTTCGAGATGGAATTGCAGTTCCGCATTACGCCGGGCGCAAACAGCGGGATCAAGTATTACGTCGATCCCGATCTGCTCAAGGGCGAAGGCTCGGCAATCGGGCTGGAGTTCCAGATCCTCGACGACGAGCTTCACCCCGATGCCAACATGGGCGTTGCGGGCAAGCGCAAGGTCGGCTCGCTTTACGATCTGATCCGCGCCGACAACACCAGCGAGCCGGGCCGCGATGCCAAGCGCGTGAACCCTCCGGGCCAATGGAACCATGCCCGGATCGTGTCGCGCGGGGGCAAGGTCGAGCATTGGCTCAACCATATCAAGGTCGTCGAATTCGACCGCTTCTCGCAGACCTTTGCCGCTCTGGTCGAATATTCCAAATACAAGGATTGGGAGAATTTCGGCCGCTGGGCAACAGGGCCGATCCTGTTGCAGGATCACGGGGACGAAGTGGCCTTTCGCAGCATCAAGCTGCGTGAATTGCCCGTCGAAGCAGAATAAGCGCCGCCCGCGCAGCTTCAGCCCATACGCACGACTGCGCCGGCCAGCCGGGCGATTTCGGCGTCATCATGGGTGACGAGCACGATCGGCAAGTCAAGCCGCTCGATCAGCGCGGCCAGCATATCGGCGCGCGCGGCATCGAGCGAGCTTGAAGGCTCGTCAAGCAGCAGGAAATCGGGCGCGGACAGGAGCGCGCGGGCAATCGCAACGCGTCGCGCCTCGCCGCCCGAAAGGGTCGCGGGCCAGCGTTTCACCAGTTCGCTGATATCGAGAAGGCGCAGCAATTCTCCCTCGCCAATCGGCGTTGACCTCCCGCGCGCCAGCTTCGCGCCGTAAGCCAGATTGCCCGCCACGCTGAGATGCGGAAACAGCCGCATGTCCTGAAACACAACGCCCGCACGGCGCGCTTGCGGCGCAAGGTCGATACCTTGCGTCTTGTCAAACAGCACCCGCTCACCGATCGCGATCCGCCCACGCGAAGGAAGGGCAAGGCCCGCAATGCAGTGCAGCACGCTGGTCTTGCCGATGCCCGAAGGCCCGACCAGCGCCAGCACCCGCGCCGCGCTGGCTATTTCAAGAGCGATGGCGCACTCGCCGACATGGTGTTGCAAGGCGATTTCAAAGGACATGCGCGCGCCCTCCCGCAGAGCGGCGCACCAGCCATTCCGAAGCGAGCAGCGCGCCCAGCGAAAGCACCAAGGCAATGATCGCAAGTCGCGCAACGGTCAGATCGCTGCCGGGCACCTGAAGCCCTGTATAGATCGCCAGCGGCAAGGTGCGCGTCTGCCCTTCGATATTGGCAGCAAAGGTGATTGTCGCACCGAATTCTCCCAGCGAGCGTGCGAAGCCGAGCATCGCGCCCGCGGCAATCCCGGGCAGGGTCAAAGGCAGAGTGATCGTGCGAAAGGCATGCCAGCGCGAAGCGCCCAGCGTGCGCGCCGCGTCCACCAGCCGCCGGTCGACCGCTTCGATCGAGAGCCGCATCGCGCGCACCATCAACGGAAGCGCCATCACGGCCGCCGCCAAGGCCGCTCCGGTCCATTGAAACACCAGCGTGATCCCGAAATTCGCTTCCAGCCACGCGCCTACAGGGCCAGCGCGGCCAAAGGCGAGCAGCAGCAGCCAGCCGGTTACGACCGGCGGAAGCACAAGCGGCAGATGCACCGCCGCATCGAGCAGCATGCGCCCGGGAAAGCGCCGCCGCGCGATCAGCCAGGCAAGGCCATAGGCAATCGGCAGCGTGAGGATGATTGCGACAAGGCTGACGCGAAGCGAGAGGCCAATCACTGCCCATTCTGCGGGGGAGAGCCAATCGTTCATCGCGGCGCCGAGAAACCGTGGCGGGCAAAAATCGCCTGCGCCTCGGCACTGGCGAGGAACTGCGCGAAAGCGGCAGCATCCTTGTGGCCCGGGCGCGCGACAAGCGCGATGGGATAGGTGATCGGCGGGTGGCTGGCGCGCGGCAGGATCTGGGTGACCTCAACGGCATCGCTCGCGAGGGCGTCGCTTGCATAGACAATGCCCATTTCCGCTTCCCCCCGCTCCACCAGAGCAAGCGCAGCCCGCACGTTTTCTGCCGGAACCACTTTGCCTTCAAGCTCGCTCCACAGCCCGAGCGCCATGAGCGAAGCCTTGGCATAGCGGCCCGCAGGCACGCTGTCAGGCTCGGCAATCGCAAGCCGCTCGCCGGTTTTCAGCGAGCGCAATTGCGCCTGCCCTGCGCCCTTGCCGCGCACC
>DAIQNS010000084.1:0-8855 GCA_036788315.1 Alteraurantiacibacter sp.
CAGTCCTTTGCGCTCTTGGGGTCGAGCGCATCGCGCAGCCCGTCGCCCAGGAAATTGAGTGCAAACAGCGTCAGCGCGAAGAAGAAAGCGGGGAACATCAGCAGCCAGGGGAAAATCTCCATATTCTGCTGTCCTTCATTGATGAGCACGCCCCACGAGGCATTGGGCGGCTGCACGCCGAGGCCAAGGAAGCTGAGGAATGCCTCGAGCAGCATGACTGCAGGCACGGTCAAAGTGGCGATCACGATCACCGGGCCAAGCACATTGGGAATGAGATGGCGCAGGATGATCCGCGTGTGGCTGTAGCCGAGCGAGACGGCCGCCTCGACGAATTCCTGCTTCTTCAACCCGATCACTCCGGCACGCACAATGCGCGCCATGCTCAGCCATTCGACCGCGCCGATGGCGACGAAAATCAGCCACAAGGAGCGCCCGAAAGCCACCATCAGCAAGATCACGAAAATCGTGAACGGGAGCGCATAAAGCGTATCAACGATGCGCATCATCACCGCATCGGTCTTGCCGCCGATATAGCCTGCGGTTGCCCCGTATATTACCCCGATCAGCAAGGCGACCGTTGTTGCCACAAGCCCGACCAGCAGCGAAATGCGCCCGCCTTCCATGGTGCGCACCATGAGGTCGCGCCCCAGCGTATCGGTGCCGAACCAGTGCTCGGCCGAGGGGCTCGACGCGCCCTTCAGCAAATCCTGCTGCTGCCCGTCATAGGGGGAGAACAATGGCCCGGCGACGCAGAACACCACAATGCCCAGAAACAGGAACAGGCTAATCATGGCGAGCTTGTTGCGCTTCAACCGGAACCAAGCATCGACCCACAGCGAGGAGCCCTTCTCGAACTCCTCGATGCTCGGCACAGTACCAAGGCGCTCCTCGGCGGCGGTCACGATCTCGGCAGTCCTGCTCATTGCCCGCGCCCCGTATTCACGCGATTATCGATCATATTTGAGCCTCGGATTAAGCGCGACCTGAACGATATCAACAATGAGGTTCATGATCACGATGAGCGCGGCGAACAGCACGGTCAGCCCCAGGATGAGGAAATCATCACGGTTGAGCGCGCCTTTCACGAACCATTGGCCCAACCCCGGAATCTGGAAAATCGTCTCGACCACGAAGGAGCCCGAAATGATCCCTGCGAGTGCCGGGCCAAGGTAAGTGATGGCCGGGATCAGACCGCCCTTGAGGCAATGCTTCCAGATGATCGTTTTTTCAGGGACGCCTTTGGCGCGCGCGGTGCGTACGAAATCCTGATTGAGCATTTCGAGCATTCCGCCGCGCGTCAGCCGGGCAAAATAAGCAGCATAGAACAGGCCGAGCGTGGCAGCAGGCAAGACCATGAATTCAGGCCCGTTCCAGCCCGATACAGGCAGCATCTGCAGGATAATCCCGAAAATCAGCACAAGGATCGGCCCGAGCACGAATGTGGGCAGGCAAATCCCCACCATCGAAGCGGACATCGGCAGATAATCGAGCCAGCTGTTGCGACGGACCGCCGCCAGAATGCCGGCCGGAATTCCGATAAACAACGCGACCAGCAGCGAAATCGCGCCAAGCATAAGCGACACCGGGAAGGCTTCAAGGATGATGTCGGTCACCGACCGGTTGGCATAGACTGCCGAAGGCCCGAATTCGCCTTGCAGCGCGTTGGTGAGTGAAGTCCAGAACCGCTCCAGCGGGGGCTTGTCATAGCCGTAGAAGGCCTCGATCTGAGCGAGGATTTCAGGCCTGATCGCGCGTTCGGAACTGAACGGACTGCCCGGTGTCAGAGCCACCAGCATGAAGGTCAGCGCATAGATCGCCAGCAGCACGAGCAAGCCCTGCCCGAACCGCGCGGCAATAAATTTCAACATGAACCCGTCTCCGCGTAGCGCGATTGCAATGCCATCGGATCAGCTGGCCGCAATGCTGACATGCTTGTAGGGCCGCTTGTCGAGCAATTTGGGGTTCCAACCCTGCACACGCGGGTCCTTCATGTACACGCGGGTATACCAGTAGATCGGCAGCACCGGCAGCTCGTCCATCATGATAGCCTCGGCCTGCTGGAGCAACGCAATGCGGGCATCCTCGCTTGAGGCCGTCTGCGCTTGCCGGATCAGGCTGTCAAAGGCCGGATTGGCCCAGCCTGTATCGTTGTTGCCATTGCCCGCGGTGAATATCTCCAGAAACGTCATCGGGTGCACGTAATCCGCGATCCAGCCGGCACGCGAGATGTCGTAATCGAGCGCGCTCTGACTATCGAGGTAGACTTTCCATTCCTGATTGAAGATGCCGATCTCCACACCAAGCGTCTCGCGCCACATGGCCTGGATCGCTTCAGCGATCTTGCGATGGGATTCTGAAGTATTGATCAGGATTTCGGCTTGCGGGAAACCCTCGCCGCCGGGGTAGCCGGCTTCGGCGAGCAATTGCTGCGCCCGCTGCGGATCGTATTGGACAGCGTCGGAGACTCCATAGCCCGGAATGCCCGAGGGGACGAAGCCGGTCGCCGCAGCCTGGCCGCCCTGTGTCACCCGGTCGACAATGAGCTGCCGGTCAATCGCCAATGCAAGCGCACGGCGGACGCGCGGGTCATCGAACGGCTCGCGCGTCACATTCACGCGGTAGAAGTAGCTTCCCATATAGGGCTGGATCATCAGCGCAGGCGAATTGTCCTTCTGCAAGGAGGGGATGCGATCCCCCGGCACTTCGTTGGTGATATGCAGGCGGCCGCCCTGGAAGGCGGTGAACTCGGTATTGGTGTTTTCGATGGGGAAGAAGCGGATGCCGTTCAACTGGACTGTCGCCGCGTCCCAATAGTCGGGATTGCGTTCAACTTCGATGACTTCGTTGGTCGACCATTGCTTGAGCCGGAAGGGGCCATTGCCAACATAATTCTCAAGAGTTGACCAGCCGCTTTGCCGGTCCGTCATGCCGCCAAATTCCTCGACCACGCGCGGATTGACCGGGAAGAAGCTGGTATGCTGGAGCATCAGCGGAAAATGCGGCGTCGAGCCCTTGAGGCGCACTTCGAGCGTCTTGTCATCGAGCGCGGTCACGCCGACCTGCGAGAAATCCTCGGTTTCGCCCTCATGAAAGGCGACCGCGTTCTCGATCACATACAGCATTTCGGCATATTCGGAGCCGAGCGCGGGGCTGAGAATGCGCTGCCAGCTATAGACAAAATCGCTCGCCACGACCGGATCGCCATTGGACCAATTGGCATTCTCGCGCAGATTGAAAGTCCACACGCTGTGATCTTCATTATGCTCCCAGCTTTCAGCGATGCCCGGAGCGGCCAGCGTATCATCCTCGGGATGCGTGGCCACTAGGCCCTCGAGCAGCGCTAAGACAATCGAACTTTCGGGAACACCGGTGATCAGATGCGGATCAAGCGACTTGGGTTCAGCGCCATTGCCGATGAGCAGGATGCCATTTGCAGCGGCGACGTCGCTGTCTCTCTCGCGGGTTCCACAAGCTGCGAGCGAAAGACCCAGAATTGCCAAAGCCAATGTGGAAAGAGCTCTCGACCAAAAGGCTGATAGCATTAAAACTTGCTCCTGAAGTAGCGGGATCACATGCTTGGCATGATTCCCTTTCGGTTGCGAGGGAAACTTAAAACCGCCCTATAGGCAGAGCAATATGAACGGGCGAAAACCGGTTTGCGCAAGTCCGCCAGTGGCAGAAAGACAAGATACATGAGCGAATTCATCCCCCGCCCCGCGCCCACTGCCACCGCGCATTGCACCGCCCAGGAATATGATGCGCTGTACCAGCGCTCGCTTGCGCAGCCCGACCATTTCTGGCTCGAACAGGCCGGGCGCCTCGACTGGTTCACAGCGCCCCGCAAGGCGAGTGAGGCTTCCTTCGATCCGGTCGATATCAAGTGGTTTGCCGATGGCGCATTGAACCTGTGCCACAATGCAGTCGATCGCCATCTCGCGACCCGCGGCGACGACCTTGCGCTGATTTTTGAACCGGACGATCCCGCATCCCCCTCGCGCACGCTCACTTATCGCGAATTGCACAGCGAAGTGGTGGCGATGGCCAACGCCCTCAAGGCTCTCGGTGTGACGAGGGGCGAACGCGTCACGATCTACATGCCGATGATCATCGAGGGCGTGCTCGCCATGCTCGCCTGCGCGCGCATCGGCGCGATTCATTCGGTGGTCTTTGGCGGCTTCTCGCCCGAAGCGCTCGCGGGCCGGATCGTGGATTGCGACAGCCGCTTCATTGTCACTGCCGATGAAGGATTGCGGGGTGCCAAAAAGGTGCCGCTCAAGGCCAATGTCGATGACGCGCTCGCGCTCGAGGGCGTGGCCGTGGATGGCGTGCTGGTCGTCAAACATACTGGCGCGGATATCTCCATGGCAGATGGGCGCGATCACTGGTTTGCCGATCTCCGGTCCGATGCCGATTGCCCCTGCGAAGTGATGGCCGCCGAAGACCCGCTGTTTATCCTCTACACCTCGGGCTCCACCGGAAAGCCCAAGGGCGTGCTGCATACCACGGGCGGCTACGGCGTCTGGGCCGCTGTCACCTTCACCTATGTGTTCGATTACCAACCCGGCGAAGTCTTCTGGTGCACTGCCGATATCGGCTGGGTGACCGGGCATAGCTACATTGTCTACGGCCCGCTCATCAGCGGGGCGACCGGCATCGTCTTTGAAGGTGTGCCCAATTATCCCGATCACGGACGGTTCTGGGATGTGGTGGCCAAGCACAAGGTCAACATCCTCTACACCGCGCCCACGGCGATCCGCGCGTTGATGCGCGAAGGCGATGGCTTTGTCACCAGCCGCGACCGCTCCAGCCTGCGCCTGCTGGGCAGTGTGGGCGAGCCGATCAATCCCGAAGCCTGGCGCTGGTATCACGGCGTTGTCGGCGAAGGCCGCTGCGCAGTTGTCGACACATGGTGGCAGACCGAAACCGGCGGCATCATGATCACCACCCTGCCGCATGCCCACGACATGAAGCCGGGAAGCGCAGGCAAGCCCTTTTTCGGCATCATCCCGCAGCTCGTCGATAATGAGGGCCTCTTGCTCGAAGGTGTGGCCGAGGGCAATCTGTGCATCACGCAAAGTTGGCCCGGGCAGGCGCGCAGCGTCTACGGCGATCATGAGCGTTTCGTGCAGACCTATTTCAGCACCTATCCGGGCAAGTATTTCACCGGTGATGGCTGCAAGCGCGATGCGGACGATTATTACTGGATCACGGGCCGCGTGGACGATGTGATCAACGTGTCCGGCCACCGCATGGGCACTGCCGAAGTCGAAAGCGCGCTTGTCCTGCACGAGCAGGTCGCCGAGGCGGCAGTCGTGGGATATCCGCATGATATCAAGGGGCAGGGCATTTATTGCTATGTCACCCTCAACGCCGGGATAGATGGTTCGGACGATCTGCTGGCGCAATTGCGCGCGCATGTGCGCAAGGAAATCGGCCCGATTGCCACGCCCGACCATATCCATTTCACCGAGGGCCTGCCCAAGACGCGCTCGGGCAAGATCATGCGGCGCATCCTGCGCAAGATTGCCGAGAACGAATTTGGCGCGCTGGGCGATATCTCGACGCTCGCCGATCCCTCACTGGTCGAGCGGCTGATCGAGGGGCGGCAGAAGCGCTAGTGGACTTGCGCCTCGCCCGCGCCGCGCGGGACACGGATGGAATCGACCAGCCTGCGGATTTCCTTGGGCGGGCGCTTGGTTAGCGCCGCGACGGCAATTGCTACGGCGAAGTTCAGCAGCATGCCGATCACGCCAATCCCCTCGGGCGAAATGCCCAGCAGCCAGTTCTCCGCCACATTCGCCGCCGGGTTGACCAGCTTGAAATAGGATATGTAGGCGAAAGTGAAGACGAGCCCGCTCACCATGCCCGCTATCGCCCCTTCCTTGTTCATCCGTTTCGAGAAAATGCCCATGAAGATCGCCGGAAACAGGCTCGCAGCCGCTAACCCGAAAGCGAAAGCGACGACCTGCGCCACCCAGCCGGGCGGATAGATGCCGAGATAGCCCGCCACCACGATCGCTGCGCTTGCCGCGAGACGCGCGGCGAGCAATTCGCCCTTTTCCGTGATGTTCGGGCGGAAAGTCGATTTGAGCAGATCATGGCTCACCGAAGCGGATATCACCAGCAGCAGACCCGCCGCCGTGGACAAGGCCGCTGCAAGGCCGCCCGCGGCCACAAGCGCGATCACCCAGCCCGGCAGATTGCCGATCTCCGGATTGGCGAGAACCATGATGTCGCGGTCGACATAAACCTCGTTTTCGCTCTCGGTAACGGGCGCATTGCTGACCAGCCGTTCGCCTGATGGCCCCTCACCCTCGGCAAACTCGGGCGCGCCTTCGAAAGGCTCGCCCGCGCGGTATTGCATCACGCCGTCGGCATTCTTGTCGGTAAACGCGATCAGATCATTCGCTTCCCAATTCTTGAACCAACCGGGCGCCTCGGCATAACTCGTCTCGTTGACCGTATCGATGAAGTTGATCCGCGCGAAGGCGCCCACCGCCGGAGCAGTGGTATACAGCAGGGCAATGAAAATGAGCGCCCAGCCCGCCGACAGCCGCGCATCGGAGGCCTTGGGCACCGTGAAGAAGCGCACGATCACATGCGGCAGCCCCGCCGTGCCGACCATCAGCGCGAGCGTGATGCAGAATACGTCGATCATGCTCTTGGAGCCGTCGGTATATTCACCAAAGCCCAGATCGAGCAGCACCAGATTGAGCTTCTCGAGCACATACAGGCCCGAGCCGTCATTGACCTGTGAACCCAGGCCCAGTTGCGGCACGGGATTGCCCGTGATCATGAAACTGAGGAAGAAGGCGGGCACCATATAGGCGAAGATGAGCACGCAATACTGCGCCACTTGCGTATAGGTAATGCCCTTCATACCGCCCAGCACCGCATAGACAAAGACAATGCCCATGCCCAGGAAAACCCCCATGGTGATCGGCACATCAAGGAAGCGCGAGAACACGATCCCGACCCCGCGCATCTGCCCGGCGATATAGGTGAAGCTGATGAAAATGAGGCAGATCACCGCGACCACGCGCGCCGCCTTCGAATAATAGCGTGTGCCGATGAAGTCGGGGACAGTGAACTGGCCGAACTTGCGCAGATAAGGCGCGAGGAGCAGCGCGAGCAGCACATAGCCGCCCGTCCAGCCCATCAGATAGACAGACGCATCGTATCCCGCAAAGGCGATGATGCCTGCCATCGATATGAAGCTTGCCGCGCTCATCCAGTCCGCCGCAGTGGCCATGCCATTGACCACCGGATTGACCCCGCCGCCCGCGATGTAGAATTCCTTGGTCGATCCCGCGCGCGACCAGATGGCAATGCCGATATACAGCGCGAAACTGAGGCCGACGAAAAGATAGATCAGGGTTTGCGTGTCCATTACCGCGCGCCCTCAATCATCGAGATCGTATTTGCGTTCGATTGTCTTCATCCGGAAAACGTAGTAGAAGATCAGCGCAATGAAGATGTAGATCGAGCCTTGCTGGGCAAACCAGAAGCCGAGCGGATATCCACCGATCATGAACTGGTCGAGAAATTCGCGAAACAGGATGCCGGCCCCGAAAGAGGCGACAAACCAGATCGCCATCAGACTTGCCAGAAGGCGGACATTCTCGCGCCAATAGGCGCCTTCTGCCGCGTTCGTTTCGCCAGTTTCGCCTTCAGGCTCCGGCGCTGCATGCGGCGCGCCCTCTTGATCCTCGCTTCCGGCCACCTGCATCCCCTTCATGACATTCCGCCCAACGAGCGGCTGTTTTGCGTACCGTAGGCAAAGCAAGCTGCGCTGGGAAGCGCGCTTTTGCTGCGCGTGGGCCGCCTGCCCTTTGCGGGAGGTTAAGCCCGGCATCACAAGGACAAGGTTTCACTTGGGCCGCCCCCACTTTCCCGCTCAGGACGAGCGGGTGGCGGGGCAATCGCGTTTCCTTTACCTTGTTCGTGTAGCTGCACATCCATTCGGGTAACTCTTGAGGGCGGCGATGCTACGATACCTTGCGATGCTCTGTGCGCCACTGGCGCTTGTGCTGACCGCCTGCTTTGGCCCAGACGCGACGCCTGATTATCGCTATCGCCTGACGGTCGAGGTGGAAACGCCCGAGGGGCTCAAGACCGGATCGAGCGTGATCGAAGTCGAGCAGAGTATGGGGCGTTCGGCTGGCACGGGGTTTGGCAAGCGGATCAACAGGCGCGCGCGGGGCGAGGCAGTGGCGGTGGATTTGCCGGGCGGGCGGACGCTGTTTGCCTTGCTGCGTTCGGACAGCGATGTCGACTGGGCTAGTAGCGTGATGCAGTCCGCTGCGCCCAAGATCGAAGGGGAGCCTTGGGAAGAGCGGTTTGACAATATGCTATTGCTGGAAGGCGAAGTGGAGCTTCCCCGCTATTGGCCCAGAATTGCCCGCCGTGATCTGGAATTCGCCTATCCGATGCTCGTGACCTTCGGCGACCTGGATGATCCGACCAGCGTGGCGCGCGTCGATCCCGATGATCTGGCGGCAAGCTTTGGCGAGGGTGTGACGCTGCGCCGGATTACCGTGCAACTGACCGACGACCCGGTGACCAGCGGGATCGAGGAGCGGTTGGGGTGGTTGAAATTCACGAGCGGCACATTGCTGACCCGTCCTAGGGAAACACCAATCGGCAGCTTGCCAATCGAGTACCAAGTCGGAAAAATCTCTTTTATCAGGAACGACAGGCAATGAATCCAGATGTATTTCTCTCTCTTCTTGCGCTCGATTCATACAATCGGGGCTATGGGGAGAACGTTGGCGGCCTTTCAGCTTCTGGATCGATCGGCCAAGCTACGATCCTCACCGACGCACTTGGCGAACTCGACCAGCAGGCGGTACTCA
>DAIQNS010000085.1:0-8482 GCA_036788315.1 Alteraurantiacibacter sp.
GTGACCGGATCACGCTTGAGGCGAGTTATATTCATACCGAACGATTGCTGGAGCATGTGACGACGTTCAACTTCGGCACATCGGGTGCGTTTGATGCTTACAATTACCTCAATTGCAGTCCGCGCACCGCGCCAATCAGCATGTTTGTGCCCAATCCGCAGCCGGAAAATCGCCTGTTCTGCGGTGAATTGCCGAATGATCCCAGTGCCGTCACCGGCGCGCCACGCGCCGCACAGGCATTGCCGGGGACGACGTCCGTTGCCGATCCGCGCCCCGATGGATTCCTCATCGATCCGCGTGCTTTCGGTCTGCGCGGTCCTACCGACGTGGTCACCGCAAAGCTCAATGTTGACCCGGTCGACTGGCTGAATTTCCAGTATATTTTCGGTTACACTTCGGGGAACATCGACGCGCGCGGGTCAACTGCACGAAATCCGCTGGTCGATCTGATCCTGCCCGGCGCTGTGCCGGTGAACATTGGCACGATCTTTGACTCCTCGGGCACGGACAGCGAGTTTAGCAGCTGGAGTCACGATTTCCGCCTCACGCATGAGAACGATAGCTTCTTCGCCTTTGTCGGCGCCAATGTCTCGACCACCAGCGACATCGAGTCCAATGCGACGGAAACTTATCCGATTGGCCACGCCCGGGTTCGAAGATTTGTTGTTCCCAGTCGGCCCTGGCTTGCCGTTTCCTGATGTGCAGCTCCAGCGTCGCACATTCCTTGAGCGCGATGAGGACATTTTCAGTGTCTATGGCTTTGTCGAGGTGCGCCCGAGCGATCAGTTCCGTTTTTCGCTCGAAGGACGCTGGACAAAGGAAGAGCGGAAGACTGTTGACCGCCTGACACGTGAGTCTCCTGTCCGGGGAACTCCGGGTTTCCTCGTTCAGGCAGCTGTTGCCCCGGTTGACGAGGTTTCGGAAACTTTCTTCACCCCGCGCGTTTCCGCCACTTACGAATTCACTCCTGACAATCTTATCTACGCATCGGTGGCCAAGGGCGTGAAAGCGGGCGGCAACAACGGCTTTGTGCCTTTCATCCCGCAGCGCAATTACGAGCGCGAGGAAAACTGGACCTACGAACTGGGCTCGAAGAACTTCTTCCCCGGCGCGAATCTGATCCTGAACGGTGCGGTTTACTACACCGACTGGACCAATCTCCAGACCACAGAAGCGCGCCGCCTCGCCAACGGCACGGTGCCGACGACCTTCTTCGTGCTCTCCACGGTCACGGGCAATGTCGGCAGCGTCGAAGTCTACGGTGCGGAAGTCGAAGGCGTGTGGGAGCTGACCGATGCGGTCACTTTCGACTTCGGCGCAAGCTACAACCGTTCGCGCTACAAGGAAGGCGAGACTTCGCAGCGCTTCCAGCTTGCCGGAAACTGCGACGGCACCGTTTGCCCGACCGGTCCGGTCGTGATTGGTGGCAACCAGGTCGAGCGTATTCCGGAGTTTGACAGCTTTGCTGGGCTTGGCTTTGAAGGCGATATCGGCAGCACAGGCGAGTTCTACCTGCGCGGCGATGTCACCTATCAGACCAAGCAGTTTGTCGATGAAGCCAACCTTGCCTGGGTGCCTGACCGGATGCTGGTCAATGCGCAGGCAGGCGTGACCTTCGGGCCGGTCAGCGTGCGGGCAGTAGTACAGAACCTGCTCGACAAGGACTATGTGTCGAACTCGTTGTTCCTCATCGGAACGGGCGGCGCGCTGTCGTCCAGCTATGTGCCGATCCTGGGCTATGGCCGCACCGCGCGCGTTACGGTCGGCCTCGAATTCTGAAAACGAGCTAGGGCAAGCGGCGCCTCACCGGGGGGAGAGGTGCCGCTTGCCCGACAATTTTGAGGAGAAAGAGTTGATGGCCAGTCTCCCCGAGCTGAAAGCGCAATTGCGCGACCGGATCGAGCAAGCCAATCCTGATGGTACTTACGATGATGCGGTGATCGACGAGATTCACGCCCTGATGCATCAACTGGCTGAAAAGAGCCCGATTCCGCGCCCGCTCGATGAGCAGGACAAGGTCGCCGGGCCATGGGGCTCCTATTTTGCGCAGTTCGGCCCCAGACACACCGCTGGCAAGCCGATCGAACACGTCACCAGCTTCAAATTCCTCAGCTTCGGCAAATTTCCCGACAAGCCGATGAAGATGCTCAGCATCGAGCAGGAAATCCACCACGAGAGCAAGGACTACAACAACGTCCAGGTGATCGAGCCGGTGGGCGGCGGATTGCAGGCCCATCTGATTGTTTACGGGCGCTATTCAATCAAGGAAGACAATCCCAAGCGCTATAATGTCGAGTTCTATCGCATCGCGCTCGTAGGCGCGAATGGCGAGAGCAAGGACGAGCTGCGCCAGGCTTTCGGTTTCGATGACGACACCCCGCTCGATGTCCAGATGAAACCGCCTACGCTGCATTCCGATGTGGTGTTCTGCGACGAGGACATGCGCATCAATTTCGGCTCGATGGGCGGATTTTACGTGATGAACCGCAATCATCATTCAGGCTATTCGGTGGAGTTCGCCTGATGCTGCGCCAGTTGCTCGCCGGATGCGCCGCAAGCGCGATGATCGCGAGTGTCGCCACGGCGCAGGATCCGCTCACCACAGCGGCGCAGATCCCCTCTGCCGATATTGCCTTGCAGGCCGGAGCAGCGACGGCGGGCTCCTACTCCGCCGAGGACGAGGCGCTCTACATGCAGCGGTTCAACAAGCTGTTGCAGGATGCGGCGATCGGCGCGGGGCTGGACAATTACGACACGCTCGAACCTGTCGCAGGAGCCAATGACGCGACCTTCCTGCCCACGGCAGAAGAGCGCTCGCTCTCGCTCTCCGCGCTGATCACGGCGGAAGCCTACGCCGCCCAGCGCAACAGCGCGGCGTTCATTGTCGTGCGCGATGGCAAGATCGAACATGAAAGCTATTATGGCGACAACACGCGCGAAACACCGCTCGTCTCCAAATCGCTGGCCAAGCCTGTCACCGCGCTGCTGATCGGGCGCGCCTTGGCGCAAGGCCATATCACCAGCCTCGATCAGCCGGTCGCCGATTTCATCACCGAATGGAAAGGCGATGCCGGGCGCGAGAAAATCCTCGTGCGCCATTTGCTCGACATGCGCACTGGCCTCCTGCCGCAGGGTTTCTCGGCCAAGCCCGAGGACATTCTCAACCGCGCCTATCTCCATCCGCGCCATGACGAGGTGATCATCAACGATTACCCGCTGACGCACGAGCCGGGCGACCGCTACGAATATGCCAACGCCAATTCCGAACTTGTCGCCCCGCTTATCGAGCGCGCAACGGGCATGCGCTACGGCGATTATCTGACGCAGGCGCTGCTCGAACCGATCGGCGCGATGGGCGGCGAGATCTGGGTCAACCGCGAGGGCGGCACTGCGCATTCGGGCTGCTGCCTGCTGCTCCCGGGGCAGAGCTGGGTACGCATGGCGATGCTGGTTATGAATGACGGCGTGTGGGAAGGCGAGCGCCTGCTGCCCGAAGGCTATGTCGCCGAAATGCGCACGGGCACGCCGGGCAATCCCTATTACGGCCTCGGCCTCTGGCTGCCGCACCGCTACACCGACAGGCGCGGTTTCGCGCATCCCGACATTCCGTTCGGCAAGGTCTTCCACGGCGAGCCTTATCTCGACAAGGATATCGCCATGTTTGACGGCAATTCCAACCAGGTTGTCTACATGATCCCCTCTGCCGACATGGTGATCCTGCGCATGGGTGACCGGCCCGCAAATGCAGTCGAATGGGACAATGCCTTCCTGCCCAATCTCATGATCCGCGATGCGCACCGCGCACCCGGAGCAGCCATGTCCCAACCCCAAAACAGGCCGCAACCCCGATGAACCCTGCAATTGCTGCCGAAGAGCAAGTCGGCAAACTTCCTGTTTCGCTGAAGCTGGGCTGGGGCACGGGGGCATTTGGCGTGGCGATGCTGATGAACGGCATCTCGACCCTGATCCTGTTCTATGCGGTCGAAGTGTTGCAGATTTCGCCGTGGCTTGCAGGTCTGGTAATTCTCCTGTCCAAGCTGTTCGATGTCGTCACCGATCCGATTGTCGGCCGCTGGAGCGACAGCATCGATGATCCGCGCGGACGGCGCAGGCCGTTCCTTGTCTGGGGCGGGATCCTTAGCGGGGTAAGCATGGCGCTGGTGTTCACCACGCCGATCTTTGCCAATGAGTATCTCACCGCGGCCTATCTCTTTGTCGTGCTGTGCGTTTATGCGGCCGGGTTCACCGTGTTCAACATTCCCTATCTCGCCATGCCAGCCGAGATGACCGATGATTATCACGAGCGCTCCTCAATCCACGGCTATCGCATCGTTTATGTTTCGATCGGCGCGTTCCTTACTGCGGCGATCATTCCGGGCACTTTGCTGGAAATGCTCGGGCGCGAGGAGTGGAGCACCTATGCCTATTACGGCATCGGTTCGGGCATTCTCATTTTCCTAGCCATGCTGGTCGCCTATCTGTCCACCGCGCGTGCGCGCTTCACCAAGCGGCCGAGCACGATGACCAATCTGACGCAGGAATTTTCCGCCGTCTGGGGCAACAAGCATTTCCTGCGCCTGATCGGGGTCAAATTTGCCCAGTTGATGGGCGTGCAATTGACTGGCGGGGCGTTCCTGTTCTTCCTTATCCAGACGCTCGAGCTGACTTTCACCGTGCTGATACTTTACGGCAGTGTGTTGACCTTAACAACGATCATCGCCGCACCCTTGCTGGTCAAATTTTCCAGGCGATACGGCAAACGCGAAGCCTATACGCTCGCGGCCGTGTGCTACATTGTTGGCGTGCTCAGCTGGGTGCTGGCCGGACCGGGCGAGCCCGACTGGGCACTGGCGCTTCGCGCCGTGATCATCGGCATTGCGGCCACTGGCAATGTGGTGCTGGCCATGTCGATGCTGACCGATATCATCGAATGGGATTCGCGCCGCACCGGCGTTCGCCGCGAGGGCGCCTATACCGCGCTCTACAGCTTCGTCGAGAAACTGACCGGCGCGCTAGGGCCATTTTTTGTCGGGATCGCCCTTTCCATCGGCGGCTTCGATAACGATCTACCCGCTACCGTTTCGCAAGGCGAAGGGGTCAATACTGCGCTTTACGCCACGGTCGCCGTGCTTCCCGCCATCTGCGGCGCAATCGCCTTGTGGTTATTGTGGGGATACAGGCTTACCGAAACCGAACTCAGGGGCGAAAATGCGCCCCGAGAGGAGCAGATATGACGACGAACAATTTTCAGGAACCGCGCCTGCGCCAGCGAGGCCGCGCGTCGGTCAATTTCCTGACCGAGGTCGCCCGCCACATGGGCCCCTACTCGCGGCAGGTGAACGAGGATATTGCCAAGGCCGGCATCACGCCCGAGGCGCTGCCCGACGATCTTGCCGAGCGGCACGATTACATGGAAAGCGCGCTCGCCGGGTCCAATGCCTATGCCATGCAGACGCTGCTGGGCGATTGGCATGGCATGCGGCACGGCGATGTGTGCACCGAGGCCTATGAAGAGATCGCCGAGGATGTGGCCGCATCGGTCGCAGCGGCAGAAGATGGCCCCGCCAGCCTGACGCTCAATCCCGACGCCACATGGCCCGCCTATTGGGAAGGGGTGAATTTTCACCGCACCACCAATGGCTGGACCGGGCACGAGATGCAGGGCGTGATCCATGGCGAGATCGTGCACAAGCGCATGGTCGCCAAGCTCTTTCCCGGCGGCATTTTCAAGCAGCGCCGCGCCGTTGCCGCGATGGCCCCGCGCGACAAGTACGAGCGCATTCTCGAAGTGGGGACCAGCTCGGGCCATTATACCGTCGCGCTGGAAGAGAGCTATCCCGACGCGAAGATCACCGGCATCGACATGTCCGCGCAAATGCTGCGCCATGCGTTCCGTGTCGCCAATGCCAATGGCTGGGACTGGGATCTGCACCAGATGGCGGGCGAGGACACCAGCTTTGCCGATAATAGCTTCGACCTTGTGACCAGCTTCATCATCCTGCACGAAATGCCCGCCGATGCTATCGCCAAACTGTTCGCCGAAGCTTTGCGCGTGCTCGAGCCGGGCGGCGACATGGTGATGAGCGATGTGACCCGCTTTGCCGATCTCGACAAGCTCAGCGCATGGAAGGCCGATCGCGGCGCGACCTATGGCGGCGAGCCGCATTGGCGCGAAAGCGCACAGCTCGATTTCGCGAAGATGGCGCTCGAAGCCGGGTTCGCCACGGCCAAGGCCGAAGGCATTTACCCGCATGTCCTGATTGCGAGCAAAGCGAAATGAACGTCGATCCCAAAAGCTTCAACACGCCCGAATGCCATGCCTTCGGGCCCGACAAGATCGACGATCTTGGCCGCGCCATCGTCACGCTGACCAAGGAAGTGTGCGTGCTGCTCGACCGGCAGGCCGTGCTCGAAGCCAAGCTCGAAGAGGCGGGCATCACGACGCGTGAATCGCTCGACACCTGGGAGCCGGACGAGGCGACACAGGCACGTATCGATGCGAAAATGGGTGCGGTGATCCAGGCCGTGCTGCGCGAGATGTCGGGCACAAAATGATCGGGCGGAGCGGTTTTCTGGCGCTGGCTGGTGCCGCTCTTCTTGCCGCCTGCACCACTTATTCTGAAGCAACTGCCGAGCGCAGCATCGCGTCGCACTCCGCCGAGCCGATCCGCATCGAAACGCGCATGGCGCTCGCGGACGGGCATTCCTTCCCGGTCGAAATCCTGCTCCCGGCGCGGGCAGGGTCCTATCCGCTGATCGTCTTTTCTAGCGGCAATTTCGCCAGCCCGGACCGCTATTCGCGCTTGCTCGAACCGATTGCGCAGGCGGGCTATGTGA
Source organism: Alteraurantiacibacter sp. (assembly GCA_036788315.1). Classification (GTDB taxonomy): domain Bacteria; phylum Pseudomonadota; class Alphaproteobacteria; order Sphingomonadales; family Sphingomonadaceae; genus Alteraurantiacibacter. The sequence continues at coordinate 6,838 of DAIQNS010000085.1, forward strand.
TTGCCTCGCCGGTGCATCCCGATGCCGAAGTGCTCGCGCTTGACCCGGCGCCTGACCCTGTGACCGTGTGGCAAAGGCGCAATGCCGAGTTCGCCCATCTTGCCGGCGCGCCCGGGCCATTGCGCGGTGCTCTGGCGCGTTACGATGTCTCGCTTGAGCCGGGCCGGATCGGGCTTATGGGCCATTCCTATGGCGCGCTGATTGCGCAGACCGGCGCAGGCGCGCGTGCCTGGCAGGTCACCGGGCCGCAAGATGACCTGACCATTGCCGGGGCCGATGCGCTGGTGGCGCTCTCGCCGCCCGGGCCGATGGCGGGCTTCCTGCTTGCCGAGGGCTGGAGCAGCATTGCCTTGCCCAGCTTCACCCAGACCGGCACCGCCGATATCCTCCCCGGCTTCGTCGATGACTGGCGCGGCCACAAGGTCAGCCATGAGCAGACCACTCCGGGCCAGCGCTGGCTATGGGTGGGCGAGGGCGTCGATCATTATTTCGGCGGCGTGTACGGACGCGAGAAGCCGGCTCCCCCCGAAGTCGAGGCAATGTTCGAGCATGCGCTTGCTGCCACTGTCGCCTTTCTCGATATCCATCTCAAGGATGCCCCCGACCGCACGCCCGCTGCGCCCGAAGGCGTCACACTGACCAAGGATTGATCATGCACAAGCCGATTGCCGCTGCCGCTCTCGCCTCGCTTGTCCTCTCGGCTTGTGCGGGCACGCCCGCCGCGCCTGAGAGGCCAGTGACCGCCGCTGCCGCCGCGCCCTTGCCAGCGCGCCCCGAGGTCGTGTTCGGGCCGCCAACCCCGATGGCCATGGCCGATTTCCAGGTCGCAACCGTGCTCGATACCCAGATGTATCAGCCCATGGCGACGCTGCCTGCGTGCAACACGCGTCCGCTTGGCAAGGCCGCGCCCGGCCCCGATCTGGCGCCCGCGCTGGCCTTGGCCAAGGCCTATTCCGACGAGCAGCAGGGGATAGGCTTCATTGTCCTCAAGGACGGCGCAATAGTGCATGAGAGCTACCGCGAGGGGCTTGATGAAAGCGTGCGCACGGCAAGCGCGTCGATGGCCAAATCGGTCATGGCGCTGATGTTCGGGATTGCCCTCGACAAGGGCATGATCGGCTCGGTCGACGACCCGCTCGAACGCTATCTTCCCGAATGGGCGGGCGATCCGCGCGGCGCGATCACAATCCGGCAGGCGCTGCAGATGGCAAGCGGGCTTGGTCCGTCGGATTTCATGGCCGTGATCTTTGCTCCCGATGTGTTCGAAGCCGCCGCGCAGACGCCGCTGGCCGACCCGCCGGGCAGCAGTTTTGCCTATAACAACGCGGTGAGCCAGTTGCTGGGGGAGATTCTCGACCGGCAAGTGCGCGCACAAGGCTATGCGGGCTATCCCGATTTCCTGCTCCGGGAATTGTGGTGCCCGATCGGCGGGGATAAAGCGCTGCTTTGGGTTGATCCCTCGGGCAAGGCGCGCACCTATGCGGGCCTGCATGCCGGGATCAGGGACTATGCCCGCATCGGCGAGCTTATCCGCAACAAGGGCCGCGTCGGCATGCAGCAGATCGTGCCCGCCGCGTGGATTGCCGAGATGACCACGCCTTCGGCCTTTGCGATCGCGGCAATCTCCTGTGCCGCCGCGTAGAAC
>DAIQNS010000085.1:8492-8753 GCA_036788315.1 Alteraurantiacibacter sp.
CACGCCTTCGCCCGCCAATCCGCAATATGGCTATCAGGTGTGGCTCGGCGGCGAATGGACCGCGCAGCGCGCCTATGCCCCCGCAAACCCGATCAAGGTGCCGCATTCGGAGCCGTTCATCGCCGAGGATCTGGTCTATTTCGACGGCTTTGGCGGGCAGCGCGTTTACGTTGCGCCCTCGCACGGCTTGACCGTGGTGCGCGTGGGCGACACCAACCTTGCCTTTGGCGATGCGATCATTCCCAATCTGCTTGTCGGCGC
>DAIQNS010000086.1:0-8665 GCA_036788315.1 Alteraurantiacibacter sp.
CCATGTAAAGATCGTCAAACGCGCGGCGCATGGCTTCCACAGCGGCCGCATCGGCGGCCTTTTCATCGCCGCGCCCGATCAGGCTCGAGGCTGCGATGGCGGCTGCTTCGGTGACGCGCACCATTTCGAGCACGAGCACCCGGTCGAGCACGCTGTCGCCGGTTTGGTCCTTGTCAGGCATGAACATTGGTGAGGTTTCCTGTTGCAAAATCTGTTTCAAAGTCAGCCCAGCAGCCGCATGACCAGCGGCTCCTCGGCCAGAGCGGGCGAACCTTTCAGCAGGTCGAGCGCGCGCATCACTGCGCTTTCAGGCCCCTCATGTGTCACCATTGCGACGATAACCGGCTCTTGCTCGGGATTATCGTCATGACGGCCATGCTGTATCAGACTTTCTATTGAAACGCCCGCATCGCGCATGGCGGCGGTCAATTGCGCCATCACGCCCGGCCGGTCAGCCACAAGGAAGCGCAGATAGGCGCTGCTCACGCGGCCTCCCGGATCGGCCGGAGTGCTCTGTGCAAGCTGTGCGATCGGCACGGAGAACGGCGGCGGGGTCATCCCGCGCGCTATGTCGACAAGATCGGCTACCACCGCGCTTGCAGTCGGCCCGTCGCCCGCGCCCGCGCCCTGGAACAGCAGACGACCTGCGAAATTGCCATCGACGACCACCGCATTGGTCGGACCCTCCACGCGCGCGAGCGGGTGGTCCTTGGGGACAAGGCACGGGGCGACCTTCTGGAACAGGCGCAACTCGCCCGCCTCGCGGGTGCAATCCGCGTGCCCGATCAGCCGGATGACATAACCCAGCGCGCGAGCCTGCGCGATGTCGGCGGCGCGGATGGCGCTGATGCCGGTGCAATCGACCGCAGCGAAATCGAGCCTCGTGCCAAAGGCAATCGCGGCGAGAATGGCCAGCTTGTGTGCGGCATCGACGCCCTCGATGTCGAACGTGGGGTCAGCCTCGGCATAGCCGAGCGCCTGCGCTTCCTTCAGCACATCGCCGAAATCCGCGCCGGTGGTTTCCATTTGCGAGAGGATATAATTGCAAGTGCCGTTCAAGATGCCCTGCACACGCTCGATCCGGTTGGCAGCCGCACCTTCGGCCAGCCCCTTGATCACCGGGATTCCGCCCGCCACCGCCGCTTCGAAGCGCAGCGGCGCGCCGTGTTCGGCACTTGTGGCCGCAAGCTCCATGCCGTGATGCGCGATCATCGCCTTGTTGGCAGTGACAAGGCCCTTGCCGCCCGCAAGCGCCTTGCGCGCCAGCGTGAGCGCAGGGCCATCCGCGCCGCCGACAAGCTCGACAACCACATCCACATCCTCGCGCGCGGCGAGCGCGGTCATGTCGTCTTCCCAGGCAAAGCCCGACAGATCGACGCCGCGATCCTTGTGCCGGTCGCGCGCGGAGACGGTGGTGATGGTGATCGGGCGCCCGGCACGTCCTGCGATCAGCGCGCCATTCTCGCGCAGCAGATTGACCACGCCGACGCCAACCGTCCCCAATCCTGCCAGTGCTATCCGCAAGCTATCGGCCATTCACATCCCCCTGGGTAAATCGCAAAGCGCGTTAGTGCGCCGCGCTGCAAATGGCCAGAGGATTGGCGCGCCGCCAAGCGCAAATGACGCCCAAATGCCGCGAATATGGAGCGAATTTGTGGCTTTATCGGCTCAATTGACCATCACAGACGCTTTTCGCACGGCCCCAGATCTTCGAGGATCAGCGCATAATCGGCGCGCGCCTGCGCCTGCGCTGCGCGTTCGCGCTGCAAGAAGGCATCCTGCGGCAATTCACGCGGCAGATGACAGGCGAAGTGATACCAGGCGAGCGTTTCAGGAGCGGGCGGACGCGCCGAAGGATCGACGATGTCGCCAAGCGAAATGCCCCAGCGCGGGGCCATGCCCGGGCGGCGGATGACATTCATCGAAACCGGCATCCCGGCTTCGGTTTCGACAAAGATCTGCGTTTCCGATTCGCCGACGAGATTGCCGGGGATCGAGATCACGTCCTTGATCCCGGTTATGGGTGAGGGCTTGTTCGCCGCGGCGAGCTGGGTGAGCACATGGCGCACTCTCTGCTCGATCACCGGCCCTGTGGGCATCATCGCCTCAGGGCGGAGCAATTGCAGATCGCGCGGCCGCGAAGGATCAAGATCGCCAAACACCAGGAAGGCCTGCTTCTTGATCCTGGGCGCTTTACCGCGCGCATCGAGCGGGAGATCGACGAGGAAAACGAGCTCTTCGCCGATTGCCCGCGGCGAAGCGAGCACGCTTTGCGTCAAGGCCTCGACATAAAGCCGCACATGGCCCGGAGCGAGGCCCGGCGTGCGTTCGGGCGGCATGGTTATCTGCTCGTCGACCACGACAATGCCGACAAGATCCGCGTGCAAGGCAAGCTCGACCAGATCGGCGTATGTCGGCGCGGTGTCGACAGGCATTTCGCCCACCTGCACAGCAGGCGCCGTGCCGGACTGCGCCACGCAGCCCGTGCTCGCCAGTCCAAGGCCAAGAACCGCAGCGCACAGACCAGCCCGCAGGCCAGTCCGCAGCACATTGGCCGCAAGCCTTTTGGCTGCGGGCGCATCATGGGTTGGACGAATCGCCATATATGTTCTCCTCAAGGCGGGCACGACCGGCCCGCGCAATGTCGTCTCGAATCGGGCCTTATGCTCGCTTTGTCGCGTGAATCGCCCCTGAATTGATAAACCGTTTGCCCCGGTCCTAACGTCCGGTTAATACGCCGCTCCGTTGAGGTTGTGTAATAAAATTGCGCAAAGCAGCCCCGGCCTCGGGATCAGGTGCCAGTTTTGCACGTTTGCTGAAATGTGTGCTGGACAAGAATGTGTAACGGCTGTCAGACAGGAGTCTTTCTGGCCAATTAACATCACCACGGTTTCACGGTCGTGCGGATTTGTTTTTGAAATGGAGTAATGGGACTGAATGGCATACGCTGATCAAGAGATGAGCGGTAGTCGGATCGTTTCGATTATCATCGTCGTTCTGATTCATATCGCGCTTGGCTATGCACTGGTGACCGGACTGGCCTATTCGGCCGTGAAGGAAGCCGTCAAGCGTGTCACAACGGTCGAAATTGACGAACCCGAACCGCCGGAACCGGAGGAAGAACCCCCGCCAACTCCGCCGGACCAGCCGGTGGCCCCGCCGCCGCCCGTAGCGCCGCCGCCGCCGATTAACATCGCGCCAACACCGCCACAAATTCGCGTGCAGCCGAATATTCCGCCGCCGGCACCGCCGGCACGGATCATTCCGCCGCCCGCACCGCCGGCACCGCCTGCGCCTCCGCCAGCGCCTTCGCGCGCCAAGGGAGCAGAGCGTGACGGTTTCAACCGCTGGTCGGTGCGTATCCAGGAAGCTTATCCCAGTCGCGCCATTCGGCAGGAAATCGAAGGCAACGTTGGCGTCAGCGTGGTGATTGGCGCAAATGGCCGCGTTCAATCCTGTTCGGTGACCGGATCGAGCGGCGAATCCATTCTGGATGAAGCTGCATGCGACGGGATGGAACGCTTCGCGCGCTACAATCCGGCGCTCGATGCCCAGGGCAATCCGACGACCGGCCGCGATTCGATGACCATCGTCTACCGTCTCGACTGATATTATTTAATTCCTTAAATAGAGGACTATTCGCATGCTTATTGAACTTATTGCCGCAACTACTGCGGATGCACCCAAAGCTGATTTCGGTTTCATGCAGGCAATGGAAGAAGGCGGCCCTGTCGCCTGGTTCATCCTGTCTGTCATGGTCATCATGTCGGTGGGCTCGTTCTACATCCTGTTCACCAAGTATTTTGAACAGAACAAGGTGATGAAGCAGTACCGCGAAGGCCGTGCCGCTTTCTGGAAGGCACCCACGCTTGCCGATGGTGCGACCAAGTTCGAGAAGAACAGCGCCTGGCGCCAGCTCGTCGATGACGGCCTCAAGGCCGGTCAGGAATCCGACAAGATGCACGACCACCTCGAATCGCACGACTGGCTGCACGGCTCGCTCGCGCGGTCGGAATCGACCATCAACGCCAAGCTCAACGGCGGCCTGTCGTTCCTCGCAACGGTTGGCGCGACCGCGCCTTTCGTGGGTCTGCTCGGGACCGTGATCGGCATTTACAACGCGCTGATCAAGATCGGTGCGACGGGTTCTGCATCGATCGACGCCGTTGCCGGCCCGGTTGGTGAAGCACTGATCATGACCGCGATCGGTCTGATGGTTGCTGTGCCTGCGGTGTTTGCCTATAACTATCTGCAATCGCGCAATCGTCGCATCGCTGCGATGTTGAGCGGCTTCTCGACCGATCTGTTGGCCAACATCACCTCGAACGGTGCTGTGAAGCCTCCGGTGGCAACCGCTCCGGCTCCCGCCACGGCGAAGCCTGCTGCTGCGGCCACGACAGCCAAGAAGGTCTGATCGGCCACATAGTTTGATCGGCGGGCGTTTTCGCATGCGGACGCCCGCCGACTGAGCCAGAATATAATCAAGGTTCCGGGTCAAAATTTTGAGCCAAGTTGTGAGATAGGACGAGTTTTATGGCTATTGCGATGGGAGACGGTGCTGGCGAAACGCCAATGTCGGACATCAACACCACGCCACTCGTGGACATTATGCTGGTGCTGCTGATCATCTTCCTGATCGCAGTTCCCGTGGCCATTCAGACGGTGGAGGACCTCAAGGTTCCCATTTTCGAATCGGTCGAAAGCAAGGACAAGGTGGAAAACCTCCAGCTCACCGTGATGACGACCGACGCGCAGGGCCGGACGCCTGGCGTGATCAGGACAGGATACACAGGGCCCACGCGCGAAGGCGAATGCCGGGTGTATTTCAACAATATCACTCTGGTCGATTCGGCGACGCTCTATGAGGACGCGTTCTCGCGCCTCGAAAAGATCGTCGAGCGGGCGGGCGGTGCCGAAGCGCTGATGGCTGATCCCGAACTGATCCCGCAGGTGCATATCCGCGCCGATCAGAACGTGCCGTGGCGCTGCGTTGCCGGAACGATTTTCAACGTGCAGGCGGCCGGCTATCCGACCATCGGCTTCATCTCGACCCCGGTTGACCCCTCGGGCGCTTAAGCCAGCGCACCGGGAAACAAGAAAGTAGGAGTACACCACCATGGCAATGTCAGGCGGTTCAGACGATGGTGCCCCGATGATGGAAATGAACATGACGCCGTTGATCGACGTCCTGCTCGTGCTCCTCATCATGTTCATCATCACCATCCCCGTGGCGACCCACGCGATCAATATTGACCTGCCCTCGGCGGTCAACAATCCGACCACCCCGGAAGTCGACCCGATCAAGAACAAGATCGTCATCACCGAAACCGATGTCACCTTGTGGAACGGTGAGCCGATTTCGGACGGCGAACTGGTTGGCAATCTCCAGGAATCGCTCAATTTCGCGGTTGAGCCGGAATTGCAGTACGAGCCGGAAGCCAATGCCAGTTATGACAGGTCAGCCAAGGTGCTGAACCTGATCAAGGCATCGGGCGTGACCAAGTTCGGCTTTGTAGGCAATGAGAAATATCGCAGCTTCGGCACCGGCGGCGAAGCCCCGGCGGCGACGGGCGGATAAGCCAAGCGATGCAATAGGAGACACCCGAGGGGGTCTCATGCGAGGGGCGGCTTCGGTCGCCCCTTTTCATTTGTGCGCCCCCGCTAATCCGCGCGCATCGCCGCGCCTGCCAGGCTTTCCGCCTCCAGCAGCAGCGCATCATCCGCCGCGCCTTGCGGCACGCTTTCGCGCCCGATCATCACCATCACCGGCACGGCAAGCGGGCTGACGCGCTCAAGCTCGACAAACACCATCCGCTCGGCGGCTGTTTCCAGAACTTCGCCGAGCCGCCCGATATCGGTCATCCGCGCGCGCGCATCGGCCCAGGCCGCTTCGAGAAGCAGGTGATCGGGTTCATATTTGCGCAGTACGTCGTAGATGAGATCGGTCGAGAAGGTCACCTGCCGCCCGCTCTTGCGCTTGCCGGGATGCTGCCGTTCGACCAGCCCGCCAATCACCGCCACCTCCCGAAAGGCGCGGCGCAGCAGGTGCGATTCCTGTACCCAGTCGACGAATTCCTCGGTCAGGATGTCAGGAGACAGCAAGGGCGCAGGATCGCGCAGGGCCTTGAAGCTCCAGACGGCGAGCGAATAATCATTGGCGACAAAGCCGCCGGGCATCTGCCCGCGATCCTCCATCCGCTTGTTAATCAGCATGCCGAGCGACTGGTTCGCGTTCCAGCCTGCAAAAGTGTAGAACACGGTGTAATAGCGCCCCCCGTGCGGAAAGCTTTCGACCAGCAGATTGTCGGGCCCGGGCATTTGCGAGCGCCAGTCCTGCATTTCGAGCCATTCGCGCACATCGTCGGGAAAGCGCGCCCAGCCCGCGCGGTCGACCAGCATCGCCCGCACCCGGCTCGCCAGATGGGTGGTCAAAGGCAGGCGCAGGCCCCCATAACTCGGGATCATCGCCGCCTTCTTGCTCGCGCGCACCACCAGTTCCATATCGCGCAATTGCTCGACCTCGACGCTGACCCCGGCGAACTGGAACGTGTCGCCCGGACGCAGGCTCGCAGCAAAACGTTCCTCCACCCGGCCCAATGATCGGCCATTGCGGAAGCGCACATCGAGCATCTCGGCATCGAGGATGATCCCGGCATTCATTCGGTGCCGCTGCGCCATTTCGGGATGCGAGAGCCGCCAGCACCCCTCTTTGTCGCGCACAATCCTTCGGAACTTGTCATAAGCCTTGAGCGCATAGCCGCCCGTCGCCACGAAATTGAGCGCGCGCTCCCACGCGGCCTCCTCGATCCCGGCATAGGGCAGGCACGAGCGGATTTCCGCGAGCAGCGCGGCTTCATCGAATGGCGCGGCGCAGGCGCAGGCCATGATATGCTGCGCCAGCACGTCGAGCCCGCCGGGGCGAAAGTCCTCACCGTCGCGCATCCCTTCGATCACCGCGTCGCGCGCGGCGGTGGCTTCCAGAAACTCGAAACGGTTGCCCGGCACCAGCAACGCGCGGCTCGGCTGGTCGAGCCGGTGATTGGCCCGGCCGATGCGCTGAAGCAGGCGCGAGGAACCCTTGGGCGCCCCCATCTGCACCACCAGATCAACATCGCCCCAATCGAGCCCGAGATCGAGGCTGGAAGTCGCCACCAGCGCGCGCAATTCGCCGCGCGCCATCGCCCCCTCGACCTTGCGCCGCGCCTCCTTTGACAGCGAGCCGTGATGAATGCCGAGCGGCAGATTGCCCTCGTTCGCGTCCCACAGGTTCTGGAAGATATATTCGGCAAGGAAGCGCGTATTGGTAAAGACCAGCGTGGTGCGATTGGCGCTGATCCGCTCGTAAAGCTGCGGGATCGACCATGTCGCGGCATGCCCGCCCCACGGCACCCGGCTCTCGATGGGGAGGAGAATTTCGAGCTCGGGCTCGGCGCCCTTCTCGCCCTCGACCAGCGCCACGCTATCGATATCGCCCCAAGGCGCGAGCCAGGCGCGGAAGGCCTCGGGATCGGCCAGAGTGGCCGAGAGGCCCACGCGCTGCATCTGCGGCGCGAGCGCTTGCAAGCGCGCGAGGCTGAGCGCGAGGAGATCGCCGCGCTTTTGCGTTGCGAAAGCATGGATCTCGTCGATCACCACGCGTTTGAGGCTGGCAAACAGCGTCAGGCTTTCGGGAAAGCTGAGCAGCAGCGACAGGCTTTCGGGCGTGGTCAGCAGGATATGCGGCGGGCAGTTGCGCTGGCGCTTCTTGCGGTCGGACGGGGTATCGCCGCTGCGCGTCTCGATGCGGATGGAAAGGCCCATCTCCTCGACCGGCGTGATGAGATTGCGCTGCACATCATGCGCCAATGCCTTCAATGGCGAGATGTAGAGCGTGTGCAGCCCGTCATGCTGGTCACCCTCGCCGCAGAAGTCCGCCAAGGTCGGCAGGAAACCCGCGAGCGTCTTGCCCGCGCCCGTATCGGCAACAAGCAGCGCATGCTCCCCGCGCGTAGCGGCCTCGACCATGGCGCTCTGATGGCGGCGGATGCGCCAGCCGCGCTGCGCGAACCAGCCGGTGATCTGCGCCGGAAGCTCAGCCATGCGCGCGGCCGTTTCTGACAATAGACACCTTGGACACAGTCCTGGAAAGGAAAGCCTGCGGCCTGTTCACGCGCCTTTTCAGGGACTTGGCAGAAAGGAGGCGCGCGCGGAGCATGCCCGGCAATATGGGGCATGGGGCGCGGGTAGGAAAGGCGTTGTTGGAAGCAGCTTCAGTCAATCCGCGGCGCGATGCCGTGGCCTTGCGGGAGCGCTTCGGCGACCTTCGCGCTGTCCTGCTCCGCCTCCGGAAAGCGCACCAGCCAGACAATGAGCACGATCAGCACATAGCCAGCGCCCGAAGTCCAGTAAATCGCCTGCGGTGCGCCCGCCTCGGTCGCGAAGCCCGCGAGCGCAGAGCCGAGCGGGCGGCCGAAATTGGCGAGCGCCATGTAGATGGTGAACTGCGTGGCCGCGACCACAGGGTTGCACATGCGTATGCAGATCGGGATGATTGCGATGGTGAAGAAGATGGCGAGCAGATCGAAGCTCACAATGAAGCTAACAAGGAAGCGCGAATTGCCCCACAAATGTTCGGAAAAGCCGAACAGGAAGAGCAGGCCCGCAGCGGGCGTCATGAAGGCAATGA
>DAIQNS010000087.1:0-893 GCA_036788315.1 Alteraurantiacibacter sp.
CGCTTCAAGCGCGGGACGCCGCCGCCGCCCGGCGGATCAGCCAGCGGCATGTCCGCTGGTCGCGCGGCAACATCATGAAGGGTCTGGAGAGCCGGACCATCGTCGACTGACAGATCGCATCGCCCCGTCGAAAGGGGTCGTTGCACGCCGGGAGGGCGGAATGAACACGACACTGGCCAAGGCATCACCCCAGACCTGCGCGTCAACCCTTTCGGCAATCGGCTGATCGGCGACAATTTCGGCGCGGTGTTCGCGCATCGAGAGATAAAGGAGCACGCCAGTGCGGCCATGCGTGCGCCGCTCCGCGCCGACCTTGAAATGGCGGATGGCATGGCTGTGCACACGCGCGCTCTTGATCGGCCCCGGCACCAGCGCGAAGCGGATCGCGGGGACGAGCAGGACGAGCCAGGTGAGGACGAAGGCGATGAGGCCCAGCGCGATGGTCATGCTGGCGGTTTCGCCCGTGGTCCATTGCGTGCCCCAACCGCCCGAAAACCGGTCCCACGCTTCCATGAAGGGGAGCGGGAAGAGAGCGAACGCGCTCATCGCGGTGAAAGCAAGAGCGGCACAGTAGAACAGGGCGATATCCGAATAGCCGTCCGAAGCTTCGGCCAGCACGGGCACAATTTCGCCGCTCGTCGCAAGTTCGGCCTGCGCCACGGCATCGGACACGAGCTTGTGCTGCTCAAGGGAAAGCATCGCCATTTCTACCAACCCCCCGAAGCGCCGCCGCCACCAAACGAGCCGCCGCCGCCAGAGAAACCGCTACCGAAACCGCCGCCAACGGCCGATACCGACTCGAAGTGCCTGTGAATCAGGATGCCGTGATCCTCTTTTCGCGCATTGGCTACAAAGAGGCCGAGTACCGGCTCAGCCCCCTGCCGCCCAACACC